>NZ_NOLK01000065.1:0-42806 GCF_002245985.1 Nostoc sp. 'Peltigera membranacea cyanobiont' 232 | reverse complement strand
CTAGGAAGGCGCAGGGGAACAATAGTATCCCTGACCAACCTACGAATACGAAGCGATCGCGCTTGAGCCAGTCGTCTAGAACGTCAAACCACCCTCTACTGGGCGCACGTCCAACTGCGATGGTCATCGGACTAAAATCCTCTTTTTTTACTAAAATTGCAACGTTTCTAAGGCAGTACGGAGAGCCAATGTAACCGACTGCCGTGAGGAATTAACGTTTTTTTGACAATCTCAAAAGCTTAAAAACGATTGAGATTCTGAGAATTTACTGACCTGTGAAATCAGTATTTCTCTTTCTTTATGCCATTACACCCACCATCGGCTAGTAATCTAGCTTGTGGTAACTTAATGATTCTTAACTTATCACACTACTCAGGGTTTTTGCCTGATAGACACCAAGCAAATTAGGCATGAAACACGAACCTTATAAATAATATGAATATCAGAAATTTTACAATTTGACACAAGTTTTCTCAGAAATGTAAGAAAATTTAGTCTAGATGGACGTAAGTAGGTAACTCCTTCCCAAGATGTCAAAAAGAGTCAGGGGGCTGGAGAGAGAGAATTTTGATCGGACAATGAGTAAAAAAATTATAAACGTGCCCTAACAAACAAATTATATGGGTAGCAGCAGGGAGGAGCGCATCTGAGTTTTTGTCAACAATGTTTGGTAAAATAATCAAGCAGCAGACACTCTAAAGTGTTCTTTAGTTGAATGACTAGCCTTCAATTTAGTCAAGTTCTGTCTAGCAGCATTTAGTGTGCGAGTATGTCACAGCGAGTATCTCACAGGCAATGGTAGTTCAATGACGACATCAACAACGATTAACAAAGGCGATCGCCTCCTGCATCAAAATGTTCTCGGTTCTCGTCGGTTCAGTAACTACTGGTGGGCAACTATCGTTACCTTGGGAGCAAGCGGCTTTTTATTGGCTGGGATATCCAGCTATTTAAAAGTTAATTTACTCATAGTTTCCGATCCAACTCAACTGGTATTTGTCCCCCAAGGATTGGTAATGGGGTTATATGGCTCTGCTGGCTTGCTATTAGCCACATACCTATGGCTAGTGATTTTATTGGATGTAGGTGGCGGTTACAACGAATTCGATCGGGAAACTGGCACAATCAAAATCTTTCGTTGGGGTTTTCCCGGCAAAAACCGCCGAATTGAGATAGATAGCCGCATAGAAGATGTACAATCTGTGCGAATAGCCGTAAAAGAAGGTCTGAATCCCCGTCGCGCCCTGTATCTACGCATTAAAGGGCGGCGTGATATCCCCTTAACACGGGTTGGACAACCGTTATCTTTAACAGAGTTGGAAACAGAAGGTGCAAAGTTAGCCCGCTTTTTGGAAGTGTCACTAGAAGGATTGTAAGGGATTGGCGACTGGGGACTGGGGATTGGGAATTGGGTAATAATCAATAGAACTCTTGGACATCTTCCTCATCCCCCCATTAGCCATTACCCAGTCCCTAATCCCCAATCCCCAGTTCCCCTGAAAACGATAAGATACTCTGGTTAAATCAGTAACTGGCAATGCGGTTAAAAATTTCACAATTTTTGCTTTCTCTTGTGCTTATCAGTGCTGTGATGCTCGGAGGATGTTCAACACAGCAGGTAGCTTCTAATACGTCTTCTCCAACCTCGACAGCTACCTCGACTACCCAGACGACTACTGAAGCAACATCCGTATCTCAAACTAGTAGTGAGAGTGTTCCTGGAATCGCTGGTTTACCACGTCTTGAAGGCAAGGCTACTGTGGTAATAACAGTTAAAGGTTCGCCCATTACTATCGAAGTAGACGGCACTGATGCCCCCATCACAGCTGGCAACTTCGTAGATTTAGTGCAAAAGGGTGTTTACGATGGTTTAGCTTTCCATCGAGTTGTGCGCGATCCCCAACCGTTTGTAGTTCAAGGGGGCGATCCCAAAAGCAAAGACCCGAAAGTTCCAGCCGATCAACTAGGAACCGGTAGCTATATTGACCCAAAAACGGGAAATGCTCGCTATATACCTTTAGAAGTTAAGCCGAAAGGTTCCGATACTCCGATTTACAATAAACCATTTGATGCTACTGCTCAACCCGTCGTATTGCCCCATAAACAGGGTGCAGTAGCAATGGCGCGATCGCAAGCACCAGACTCCGCTTCTGCTCAGTTTTACTTTGCTTTGGCGGATCTAGCCTTTTTGGATGGTAACTACGCCGTGTTTGGCAATGTCACTCAAGGCTTTGATGTCGTGAACAAAATTCAGCAAGGCGATCGCATTGAATCCGCGAAAGTCACCCAAGGGGCTGAAAACCTGAAAACACCAACTCCTAACCCCTAATTTCCAAATTGGTTAAGGTTTGTGTTACTGGTATTGGTTTGATTTCTGCCTTGGGTGGAAGCTTAGAGGATAGTTGGCAACATTTGCTAGCAGGTAAATCTGGAATTAGGTTACATCAACCATTTCCAGAACTAAAACCACTTCCTCTAGGTTTGATTTCTCAACAACCATCTGAGTTGACAATGTTAACTCAGATGGTTGTTGCTTCTGCTTTGCAAGATGCTGGGTTAGTTCCACCTTTAGCTAATTGTGCTGTAGTTATTGGATCGAGTCGCTCTTATCAAGCATCTTGGGAGAGGCTGGCGCGGCAAATGTATAGTGGTGACGCGAAGAATTTCCCCGTTTCTGATTTGGGAAATTGGCTAGAGACATTACCTCATATCAATGCGATCGCAGCTGCAAGACAAATCGGTGCATCAGGTATAGTTTTAGCACCGATGGCAGCTTGTGCGACTGGAATTTGGTCTATTGCCCAAGCAGCTTTACTTATCCAAACTGGGCAATGTCAACAGGCGATCGCAGGCGCAGTGGAAGCACCAATTACACCCTTAACTTTAGCTGGGTTTCAGCAGATGGGTGCTTTGGCGAAAACTGGGGCTTATCCCTTTGATTTGCACCGAGAAGGCTTAGTTTTAGGCGAAGGCGCAGCTGTATTTGTCTTAGAATCAGGAGAGTTGGCAAAGCAGCGTCAAGCAAAAGTGTATGGTGAAATTCTCGGTTTCGGCTTAACTAACGACGCATATCATAGTAATTCACCAGAACCTGAAGGGAAAAGTGCGATCGCAGCTATCAAACAATGTCTAGAACGTAGTTGTTTGACACCAAATGATATTGATTATATTCATGCTCATGGCACAGCTACTCAGTTAAATGACCAGATGGAGAGCATGGTAATCCAGCGTTTGTTTCCTCAAGGTGTGGCAGTTAGTTCTACTAAAGGAAGCACAGGTCATACATTAGGAGCATCGGGAGCTTTAGGTGTAGCTTTTTCTCTCATGGCATTAAAGCATCAAATATTACCACCTTGTGTAGGATTGCAGCAGCCAGAATTTGATTTAGAAATCGTTACAGCAGCCCGTCTAAGTAAAATTAGGCAAGTATTATGTTTGAGTTTTGGCTTTGGTGGGCAGAATACAGCGATCGCGGTAGCTAAATCTATCTAGCAGAATATAAAATATAAAACTGTAACAAAAACTACAAAATTCTTATTTCTCAAACAAAAAAAGGATAAGCTAGTTACAGAATAAAATCCGGTTCGTAAAGATACCGTGATGAGGAGAAAGTTTTATGATTTCAAAGTCATTACTACCGCTAGAACCTGCTTCTCCAGCGCATATATGTCCATTCGATCAAGCCTGTAGCTACTTAGAAGCAGCAGCTAAAGAATTAAATTTAAATCAGGGTTTGCTGGAAATCCTCAGCCATCCGCGTAAAGTTGTCACAGTTTCCATTCCCGTGAAACTAGATGATGGGGAAATACAGGTTCTCGCTGGACATCGGGTACAGCACTCTGATGTTTTAGGCCCATACAAGGGTGGAATTCGTTTCCATCCGGCTGTAACATTGCGGGAAGTATCGGCTTTAGCAATGTTGATGACTTGGAAATGTGCCTTGTTAGGTATTCCTTATGGTGGTGGGAAGGGTGGCATTGCTATAGATCCCAAACATTACAGTGTTGGCGAATTAGAGCGAATCAGCCGCCGTTATATCAGCGAGTTGATAAAAGATATTGGGCCTTCCGTAGATATTCCTGCGCCAGATATGGGTACTTCTGCCCGTGAAATGGCTTGGATGATGGACACTTACTCTGTAAATGTCGGTCATGCTGTACCAGGAGTTGTAACTGGAAAACCCCTTTCGATTGGTGGTTCGCTGGGGCGAGAAATGGCAACCGGACGTGGCACGATGATTATTGTCCGTGAGGCGCTAGCAGATCGAGGTAAATCCTTAGTAGGAGTGCGAGTAGCTATTCAGGGTTTTGGTAATGTCGGTGGTGCCGCAGCCGAATTACTATATGAAGCAGGCGCGAAAATTATCGCCGTTTCAACTGGTGCTGGGGGAATATTTTCCGAAGCTGGTCTTGATATTCCCGCGTTGAAAATCTATGCTGCTGAAAATGGTAAGAGTATTATAGGTTTCCCACAATCTGTACCAATTAGCAATGCAGATTTATTAACTTTACCTTGCGATGTATTAATACCAGCCGCTTTAGAAAACCAGATTACACAAGAAAATGTGAATCAGGTGCAAGCGCAAATTGTCGCAGAAGCAGCTAACGGGCCGGTTACTCTTGAGGCTAACTTGGCATTAGAGGCGCGGGGTGTGATAGTTCTACCGGATATATTGGCGAATGCTGGCGGTGTGGTAGTCAGTTATTTGGAATGGGTGCAGGGTCTTTCCTACGTATTTTGGGATGAGGAGCGCGTCAACCGCGAAATGGAACATTTGATGGTGCAAGCCTACCGCAAGGTAATTCACCAGTCAGAGGCGCTGCAAATTTCTCTGCGGTTAGCAGCTTACACTTTAGGAGTAGGTAGAGTTGCCCAGGCGTTGACTGACAGAGGTCTTTATCCCTAAGATTTAGGAACATTTTTCAATTCAATAGACCAGATGCGTAGGGGTGCAATATTAATATTGTGCCCCTATGATTATAAGCTGATGTGCAGCTAAATTGTATAGTACGAAAACGTAAAATTATTGTAGTGCGGGCATCTTGCCCGCATCGCATATACAAATTAAATACGCAACAGCTTATGGCTATGGCGATCGCTGCAACATCACTTCTTATAACTTACGTATTGACAAACTATACAAGAAATAAAATAGCAAGGTGTCATAACTGATAAACTGTTTACATAAACAAGACGACGCTAACCACGTGATTAAAACTCTAATTTTGCTTTAAGTCGTGTTAGCATGAGGAGCAATTACACAATTTCAGAAAAGAATCGGGGTTACTTTTGTTTAACGATCAACTTTTGGCTTTTATCTTGAATTTGTAATAGTTCAGGAATGGTAACAAATCGATAGCCCTGATTGCGAAAGTTGGCAATAATTTCTGGTAAAGCTTCTACAGTCTTAGAACGATTACCACCACCATCATGCATCAACACAATTCCGCCAGGTTTTGCCTCTCTGAATACATTACCGATTAATTTGGGTACAGGAGGACGGGAATAGTCTACAGAGTCAGATGACCACAAAATAATCGCATATTTACTATTTCTAGCATAGTCAACAACGCCATTATGCATCACTCCTCCAGGTGGTCGAAATAAATTTGTTTTTAAGCCTGTAGTTTGAAAAATCAGATCGGAAGTGTGGTCAATTTCATAAGCGGCGGCTTGTGGGTTCAAGAATTGATACCAGTGATGCCAAGTGTGGTTGCCAATGACATGACCTTCAGCAATCTCCTGCTTGAGTAAGTTGGGATAATTTTTGACGTTCTGCCCAACCACAAAAAACGTCCCTTTGATCTGGTTTTTTTTCAGGATATCTAACACTTCTGCTGTACTTTCAGGCCAAGGGCCATCATCAAAGGTGAGAGCAATTATTTTTTGAGGCGGAGAGAGTTTTGCCGCGTCAATTATCGCACCTTGGAAACTTGATGGAATAGAGTCAGAAAAACCTTTTACTTGTGCTTCTTGCTGCCAACTTTTCAGGATCGTTGTCTTGAATTCTTGAACTCGCTGTTGAGTTCCTACATCTGCCGCTATATTATTTACATTTAGAGTCTGTTTTGATTGAAATTTAAAAAGATTTATTTTGTTCAAGATGATTAAAATCAGACTAAAACTACCACATAAGATAAGCAACCCAACTAATTTTCCTGAAGTCGAAAGACTCGGCTTATTATCGATCACGTGAAGTTCCCTTTAATAGTCAAAATAATCAGTCACCATACCGATCGGAAGTTAGACTTTGTATCTACTTACCTTCAGAGAAAGTATAGCTATGTATTCATGTATTGCCAAGAGTGCGATTGCTTACCGCCCGATTTAGTTGGTTAAGATTTATTTTGTTGAGGAGTCCCTTGAAAACCCTGTTTTGCTCAGTCTCCTATTCATGTCAGGTTATCTTGTTCATATTCAGAAAACTTGTAAGTAGAACGACTTGAAAAAAACAAACTATGTAAAGTAATGTAACTTTAGCGAAAATCAGTTCTTAGTAAGGACTTTAGTCCTGATTTGAGAACTAAAGTTCTCACTACAAACCTTTAATTATTTACCCTGTTCTACTTACTTTATAGAACAGGTTTAGATAGGCTTCAATGCAATCATGTAAATAAAACACACGTTCGTCATAGTTTTGTAATATTTTCCTCTATTAAGTATGTAATAATCTTTTAATCCTCAATCCAGATTAGCTGTCAATTACTAAACTCCCAAATAAAGAACGTAGTAATTATATTTGAGTTCCAAAGAAAGGAAGTGCTGTATTGACGTTGTAAACAAATATAACTATGCTGTTAGCACATTATAATTGCTCTGCATAAATCATTCCAAAAAAGCTGTCGAAGAAGAAAATAAATTCCTAATGAAAATAACTCTATGAAATTACGCGGATTTTTACTAACTATTATTAGTACTTTCTTACTAACATCACCAAGTTTAGCAGCTAGCATAAAATCTCAAACATTTGATTCTAATCGGAGTCATTTAGAGTCAGCAAGAGATTTTAAGTTTTTATTGACTAACTTTCCAAGTAGAGTCACTATACAGAAAAGTTTGATTCCTCAACTCAATCAACCAGATATATTCACGAATGTAAATAATCCTTCTTTATTTGGTGGAATTATCCCATTAGGTAAAGAAATCCCAGAGTTAAAGTCTCAAGTGAAAGCATTAATGGCTCATTACAGTTTTCTCAAACCGGGAATGTTTTTCTTAGATATAGAAACAGGAAACTATTTGAATATTGATGGCGAAAAAGTATTTCCGGCAGCTAGTACTATTAAATATCCGATTTTAATTGCTTTATTTGAACAAGTAGATGCTGGGAATATCAAACTCGATGAAAAGCTAGTGATGCGGCGTGACTTAGTAGCGAGTGGTTCCGGTGACTTGCAGTATAAACGAGCAGGAATCAAGCTGAGTGTAATGGAAACTGTTAACAAAATGATTACGATCAGTGATAATACTGCTAGTAACATGATTATCGATCGTCTAGGCGGGAAAGCAAAACTCAATCAGCGTTTCCACACTTGGGGGCTAAAAAACACAGTAATCCGCAATATGTTAGGAGACTTTAAAGGTACTAATACCACTAGCCCAGCAGATTTAGTCAGGTTGTCAGCCTTGGTTGACCAACATAAGTTGATTTCAGAAAGTAGTCAGTTCCAAGTTTTAGATGTCTTGCGTCATTGTCATAATAATAAGTTGCTAGCGGCTGGTGTGGGTAAGGGTGGAAGTATTGCTCATAAAACTGGAGATATTGGATTTTTGGTTGGGGATGCAGGAATTATTAGTTTGCCAAATGGTAAGCATTACTTGGCAGGGATTTTTGTGATTAGACCCCATGACGATGAGCGAGGAAGGGAGTTTGTCCGTCAAGTTTCGCGGATAGTTTATCAGTATTTAGATCAACCCAAATTATCCCAAGAGTATTAGTTTAATTTTACTTTGGGTTAATTGTGCTTAGAGCTACACCCTGATAATAATGCCCTAAAATTTGCAGGTAGTTTACTCCTCTTTTAGCTAAATTGTACGCGCCCCATTGACTCATGCCTAAAGCATGACCGTAGCCAAGTCCTTGAAGTACAAAACTACCATTTGCTGCTTTGGTAAGGATAAAATGGGTACTTTTAATCTTAAGGGCTGTACGTACTTCTTCACCTTGCAGTAATTTGGTTCCTTTATCACCAACAATTTTTAAGACTTTAACACTACCAAAAGGTGAGTAGGTTTGTGCAATCATATCTAAAACATTACCTACACCAGAAATTCTGGCACTAATTTCTGTAGGGGAGAAAGTTTTCACCCATTTGCACTCGCTAACATTTTGATCGTAATCTTCAACAGCCCGCAGGTAAGGTTCGTGGCTTCCCCAAACATCTTCGACATTTTCAGTATGTCCTCCAGAACAATCATGAAAAACTGAAAGAATAATACTGTCTTTATAAGTTAGTACTTGTTTATCAGTCGCATCGACGGCAGCATAAGTACTAGGAGTTTCATTGATTACTCCTTTATAATTCTGCCAATGATCTGGACTATCACCTAAATCGTAAACAGGATTATTACGCCGTTTTTCTCGCTCATAGAGAGCAAAAGTTCGGGCAGCAACTGCTTGCGCTTTCAAAGCTTCAGCAGGCCACTCAGTATCCATTTCGCCACCAACAACACTATAGAGATATTCTTCATCATCAACCCAGTTAACAGCCGTTAGTCCTTTGTCTGTTGGGACAACGAGAGTTCTGCCTCGATACCAGTGTTCGCCAATGTAAACGAATCCCTTACCTGTGGGTTCAATCCAAAATAGACCAGACTGCCACTTATCTAAAGCCACACCCCCTGGAACCGCTTGGGCATAAAATGAACTCATTGCTGGTAATTTTCCGAGAGTCTTACCAGTACTATCTTTAACCAATGCAGTTGTAGAACTGCCAACTGTTACCTGATTAACTCCCCTCTCAATTGCAATTCGCAAGATTACAGATGCTTTGCTTGGAGTAGCTAAAGCCATCCACAATAAGGCACTTATCCACCAATGACCTACTTTCATCTGTGCGAACAAAGCGTTTGGTAAGAATTGGCATTTCATATCTAGCATTTTATTGATAGCGTTCAATTCCCATACAATGTTATCGCTAATACCGTGCTTTGCGTATAGTGTCAGTTGTGCGCGATCGCTACTCAAGCGTCCTTTCTCAATTAAAACTAGGCAACCGAGGCAATTGACTAATTTCATTGAGAAACTGGATGCTATGAGGGAGTCAGAACAGCCAGTAACTATGTAATTAGATGTAGCGAGTTAAGATTTTTCTGTTGGCAACCATTAACCAGTCAACTTGATGACACCTTGATTTACCAAATGTTCAAGCTGAGAATGATGCTGTGTTTCTTCTCGCAGTAACCTGATTTGCTCGTAGGTGAGAATGTGTAATCCGGGACGGACAACATAACCTTTAACAGTTATGCTTTGTGGCTGTTGGCTATCGGTGCGGTTGTAGTTAATTGAAGGCATATTGACAATGGGCTTGTAAGAACTCAGAACTAATTAGTAGAAGAGAATTTAACTCTTCATTCTCTTACACCTTTACACAAGTTTCAAATAAAAGATGACTATAGAATGAGCCAATATCCAAGTGGGTAAATGAGAGAGAAGCAATGGAATATCCGTTCCACTTCAAAGAAAGTCAATATCTCTAGTAAGAATCATGGATGAATCGGCAGCCATTGCCAACCATCGCGGATCAACAAATCATCTGCTGCCAATGGCCCGAATGAGCCTGCTGTGTAGGTTGTCAAATTTTCAGACGAAGTTGCCCAAGCCTCCAGAATGGGGCTGACGACCTTCCAGCCCAATTCTACGTTGTCAGATCGCTGAAACAAAGTCGCATCACCAATCATACAGTCGTAGAGCAAGGTTTCATAGCCAGTACTTGGGATCTTGCCAAAGCGATCGTTGTAGCAAAAGTTCATTTCCACCGCATCCATTGTCATCGCGGGGCCAGGCACTTTTGCACCAAATTGGAGGTGAATTCCCTCCTTTGGTTGAATGCGGATGGTCAAAAAATTAGGTGTGAGGCGATCGATCGAGGTATTGCGAAACAATAATGACGGTACTTGCTTAAATTGAATTGCAATTTCAGTTACCCGTTGAGCCAGACGCTTGCCGGTTCGGAGATAAAACGGTACCCCTGCCCAGCGCCAGTTGTCGATGTTCAGCTTCAAGGCAGCATAAGTTTCAGTGGTAGAGTCTGATGCAACTCGTGACTCCGAGCGATAAGCAGGTACTTGAGTATCCTTCATCGTTCCCGCACCATACTGTCCCCTTACAGTATGAGTTTGCACAGTTTCAGCAGTGAACGGAATAATGGACTTCAATAGTTTTGACTTTTCATCACGCACCTCATCGGCTGAAAACGAGATTGGCGGTTCCATCGCCGTCATTGCCAGCAGTTGAAACAGATGGTTTTGCACCATGTCCCGCAATGCCCCAGTGCCTTCATAGAAATTGCCTCTGCCTTCGACTCCAACAGTTTCGGCAACGGTAATCTGTACGCGATCGATATGTTCGCGATTCCAAATCGGTTCAAACAAGCCATTACCAAACCGAAATACCAAAATGTTTTGTACAGTCTCTTTTCCCAGATAGTGATCGATGCGGTATATCTGTTTTTCTTCAAGGACAGCACTAATGGATTTGTTCAGGGTACGAGCCGAATCCAAGTCGTGTCCAAAGGGTTTCTCAATAATGACTCGCCGCCATTGATTATTGTCTTCACGCACCAATCCTGACGCACCCAGTTGTGTAACGATATCGCAAAAGAAGTTAGAGGCAGTTGCCAAATAGAACAAATAGTTTCCTTGAGTGCCACATTCTCGATCGACTTGAGTGAGTAAGTCTTGCAACTGATGGTAAGTGTCAGCTGATTGAAATTCACCTGCAAGATAGTACAATCGTTGCTCAAGCGGTTGCCAGAGACGATCCTCTACAGGAACTGTTGCGAACTCATGGATATCTTGAGAGAGTTTGCGGCGAAAATCGTCTTGGCTCATTGAAGTGTGTGCAACTCCAATAATCGCAAATTCCTGTGGCAGCAAATTGTTAACTTTTAGGTTGTAGAGAGCGGGAAGCAACAGACGCTTGGTTAAATCTCCTGCTGCTCCAAAGATAACGATCGCACAGGGTTTTGCTGAATGGATTGAGGGTTCAACAGGAACCTGGGGCGTGGTGGCAGCCGTCATGATAAAATCTCCGCATATTCTTCAAGACATCCACCAAACTATACCGCATTGCAGACAACAGTTTATTGTCAATAAACTCACCTTAATTATAATATTTTGGTTTTTACGGTTATCTTCAAATTGGGCTAAATCTATTGCTGTTGTCTGCGTTGGGTTAAATTCATTTGTTTACCAGGATTTTTTGATAGGCTTGGATTGTTTGCCTTGCGATCGCATCCCAGCTAAAATTCTCCAAGGCATATTTTTGGGCGTTTAATCCGCGTCGTTGGCGTTCTGCGGGATTTTGCAAAGCTTCTTGCAGTAACTCTACCAGTACTTGGACATCTGTTACACCTACCCAACCGGACTCGCTATCACGTATCTGTTGACAAATATGCACTTGGTCAGATATTAATACGGGTACACCTGCAACCATTGCTTCAGCTACAGCAATCCCAAAATTTTCGTAGTAGGAAGGCAAGACAAATAAATCAGCAGCTTGTAGTAAACTAACTTTGAGTTCACCAGTGACAAAGCCTGTAATTGTAGCGTGCGATCGCAGTGGTGAATTTTGAATTTGAGATATTATCTTTTGTTCGTAATCTGGATCTTGAGGATTTGTCCCAGCTAAGACAAAATGAAACTTATAACCAACCGCCAACAGCTTCTCTAGTGCTGGAATTAACAAATTCAACCCCTTTTTTGGGTCAATTCGTGACATAAACAGTATTAAAGGCACATCCTTTGGTATTTCTAACTGACTGCATACATTTTTCATAGAAGATTGACGGGGAATCACACCCAAGGGAATCACCAAATCTGGCGTAGATACTCCAAATCGTTCTGATATTTTCGCTTCTTGGTCGCTGGTAAAATGAATTGCTGCGGCACCAGCTAAATTTTTGCGTTCTATCATTGCAACATAAAGCTGTTTTAATTGCTTCTTCTTGCGTAAATCAGCCGGATCGAGAGTACCCAAAGGACGGAAAATATAAGGTAGCTTTTGCTGACGACACACAATAGCAGCAGCGCTAATTATTGGGGAGAATAGAGCATGAATATGTGCTATGTCAAACTCATGAGCGTGACGTTTTAGCCAATTTAATAAATCTAGGGAAAATTTGTAGCGACGAAACGGCGCACAACGAAAGTAAATTATTTCATAGCCATCTTGTTTAATTGGGCGATTTAAAGGAACATCCAGAGGTGTTTGGCCATTATCGCCATTACTATCAGTTGTGAGAATTGTAACTTCCACTCCCTCTTTTACCAACGCTGGAGCTAATCCTAGTACCATTTGACTAGGCCCGCCGTAAATCAGAGAAATAGAGGGGACAATTTGTAATATCTTCATTTTTTTGTCATTTGTTATTTATTAATGACTAATGACTAAATCCTGATAAAACTCTAATTGCTGTTTAGCCAAAGCTTTATTTGTATATTTAACCATTGCTTTCTGATAACCCATTTCACCCAGGCTGTGAGCAAAATCTGGTTTATCCATTAATTGAACTAAGCAATTAGCAAGGGCTTGAGCATCACCTTCAGGAAATACTAAACCAGCATCGCCAATTACATAGGGAATTTCACCAGAGTTAGAACCAATCACAGGTACTTGGCAAGCCATCGCTTCAATTAGCACATGACCAAATTGCTCTTTCCAGCCAGCAGAAGTTAAAGTTTTAAACTTATAAGTTGTTTCTGAAGGCAGTACTAAAGTACTCATTAAATTGATATAGTTTGCAACCTCATCATGGGGGACGCTTTCTATCAAAATTAGCCGTTCTTTAATATTGTTTTCTGCTGCAACTTTGATTAATTCAGTTTGTAACTCTCCCCGTCCCAGCAGTAATAATTTCCAAGGTTTATTTTTCAATGCAATTAAGGCTTGTAAAAGCGTTAATAAACCCTTTTCTTGCACAAATCTACCAACAAAACCTACAACAAAATCTTCCTTGTTAATACCAAACTTAGCTGCTAACTCTGGTTGAGCTTTGGGAGTAAATAAACTTTCATCTACACCCAGTTGCGGCATAACTTTAATTGCCCCTTTATATCCTCGTTGTCGCAAAACTTCTGCACCGTCTTGATTGCCAGAAATAATGCCGTGGCTGCGATCGAGGTTATATTTTTCTAACAAAGCAATTGGTAATTTCAGATTATATGGTAAATTCCACCAGGTAAAAAATACGTTTTTTGCATTGAGTCTTAATAGCTGATTTAAGGCAATCATCTGAGTATAAGCTAGTCCCCTAGATCCTTGTTCTACTTGAATGATTTGGGGACGGAATTGTTTTAATAAAGATATCAAATCAGCGCCAAAGGTAAGGAGTCCCTGATGATTTTGACTAAAGTTAGAAACGGGAACTATTCTAAATGTGCCTTCATCACGGTATTCAGTTTGAATAATTCTGTTTTGTACGCCGCCTGGTTTCCAGCGCTTTGGGACTACAACTGTCACTTCAACTCCCGGTTCTAGTTGAGATAAAGCGCGTAATTTCTCACAGTTGAGGTCTACGATATAAGTGTGACTAGCAACTAAGATTTTCATTGATATTTATTATTTGTCATTTGTCATTTGTCATTTGTCATTTGTCATTTGTCATTCACTAACTCCTGATTTATAACTCTTAACTCCTAACTAAACTTGCTCATCCAATCGACTGTAAATTTGACCATCGTTCCATAATGATTGGATGACACTACCCAAGGCTTTGAAAAAACCCAAAATGTAGAAAATAGCGCGAGTGGCAATTTTGATAGGGGAACCACTTTTATGGCAAGGTGGTCGTCCCAGAACGTGACAGTCAAATAAACGACCGTATAAACGCAAAGATTGAGTCACAGTCAGGTTTTTCAGCCCTAGTAGGAAATGATTGTGGTAGAAGGTCAGTTGATATTTTAGCGATCGCATACTAATATCATGACAACCGCCTGTTTCTTCGCCTAAATGCACTAAATGGGCTTCTGGGTCGTACCAAATCTTATATCCCGTCTTTCGCACCCGCAAACAAAAATCTGACTCTTCGCGTACTGCACTACCGCGAAACCTCTCATCAAACCTTAGCCCATACTTAGTAAAGATTTCGCGGCGAAATGACATATTACAACCCCTAGCTGTCAGCACTTGCTGGGGTTTTATCGTATGTACTAAATCAATATGATACCAAGCAATTCCTGGATCCATAGCTTCGGGAGGCAGATATTCAATCTGTAAATCTCCTCCAGAATCACCTAATTTCATTCTGTCAAATACCCGTCCAGCCACAGCCCCCACTTCTGGATTTTGCAAATAATTTTTCGCATGGGCTGCTAACAATCCAGCGGTTAGTTGAACATCATCATCAATAAATAATATTATTTCACCAGAAGCTCGCCGGATAGCATAATTTCGCGCCCCTGGTAAACTTGCCCAATCTAAGCGCAACCATTTAATTTTACCTGCCCCTACCATCTCTTCCAGATAGGCTTGAATTTCTGATTGGTGGGTTTGGGTTTGGTCTACTACTAAAACTTCAAAATTTGGATAGTCCTGTTTCAGGACATCTACAATACTATCCCGTAGCGCTTCTTCTCGACCATAAGTCGGGATAACAACAGTAATTAAAGGATAATTATCCATGATTTTTATTAAGTAATTTTTCTACTTTGATAATAACCTTATAAAAATTAATTTTCATTAACTTTACTAAGCTACTATTGCCTGAAGTTACATTCAGCAAAAACTGGTTAAGATTGCTTTTAATTCTTTATACTCCCGCCGCAGTTGCATAGAGATTATCAAATAACTCATTTTGCTTTTCGGAGTTATGTACAATTTGCGCTTGAGCTAAGGCTCCTGCACTTAAAAATTCATAATGTTCTCGTTTATCACTTCTATCAAGAAATTGAATGATTTGTTGTAATGCTTGCTCTGCTAAATAATCATAGGTGCCATTGAGAGTTTCCCAATATTCATCGCTTTTAGTTTTATCCCCATGCAGCCAATTACTCCAGTGCCTAATTTCGTTAATTGGTAACTCTAAAACATAACCATTTTCGCCATGACGAACTAACTCTGGTAAAGCGCATACATTTGTCGTAATTGCAGGGGTTGCAACAGAAAAGCCTTCAATGATACTATAGCCATAAGTATCATGTAATGTCGCCATTAATTGAAAATGACTTTGCGATAATAACTCAATAACTTTGTCATTAGGAATATTTTTATGAAAGACAACGTTATTTAACTTCAGTAACTTTAAATCCTCTACATATTTACTGCGATCGGGAAAATCAGTCGGAACTCCTGAACCATGTCCTAGTTCTGAAACTATATGTACAGTAATCGGTAAACCTAATTTTTCAGCTTTCTTAGCGAGTCTTAAAGCAACAATTCCACCTTTACGGGCAATATGGTTTCCGATAAATATAAGCTGGAGATTTTGCTGTTCCTGATAAAATTTCGATTTGCTAACTCTGACTGGGAAGTTGGGATGAATAACCTGCAATTTTTTACTTACTTTTTCTTCTATTTTCCAACCTACTATCCGCTTAATTAATCTCAACTTAGCATAATCAGAGATAGCGATAATTTTTTGACAATTATCTAGTGCTAATCGATTATTTAAGATTTCATAAATTGCCGCTTCACCTTGATTGTGAGGATTTCTAAATAAAACACGATGATCCTCAAAGGTGAGAAACCAAGGTTTATTTGTATATAAAATTCTGTTGAAAGAATGAATAGCTTGGTATCTCTCCCATACAGGTTGCCAAGCCATAAAGCTGCCTAAAGGATACCAAATTTTTTCTATAGGATATCTACCTGCGGGGAAAGGCTTGGGGCGGATGAGTGTATGCTGAGAATTTCGAGGTAGGTTAGGAATGCTGAGGTGTTTTTGACCTCCTATGACAACTTTTGCCATTTTTCTTTCATTTAAATTGTTTTTAGACGTTTTTTCTGGTTTTTGTGCTGAGGATTAGCATCTTCTTTATCTTGTTTCTCCAGTTCTGGCAATTTAAAAAGAACTCCCGCAAAAAACCAATAATAGACAGCAACAGGATCGACATCCAGAGGATAGTAGTAGGTGTTGTAGCTAATAAACAATATAAACACCCACAAAGCTGCTCCGTAACTGCGGAAATTACGGTTCTTTATGGAACGATAGGTTTTAAAGCCAATAATTGTTAAAGTTGTTACCAAACTTAGAAAAGCTAGTACTCCAACAATTCCAACTTCAAAAAGGACTTTAGGGTAGTAGGTTTCCACGAGTTTAGTTTTACCCATTGCGCGAGCAGAGTTAGTTGCTCTACCTAAGCCACTTCCCAAAGGCCCATCTACGTTTTTCCAATTCTCTTCAAATTGCTGGACAATAAAATCTTGAGGTGGTGAAGCGTCCCAGCGACTGGTAAAACTCTCAGTTCTCTCTTGGACGACAGTGGGGTTAGTCACCATTGCTATTCCCAAAATAAAGGCAAGTCCTATTCCTATGGGAATAAACCGTTTAAGGTTGCCAATTTGACCAGTCAGCAATAGCAAAATCCCGAAGCAGATGGGTACTAAGGCTAAGGCGATTCTTTGTCCAGAAATTACAGCATTGATAAAGACTGCCACCAAAGAACCTAAACCTAACACCCGCCATAATGGGGAAGAGTCGGCGAAGCCAGTCGCAAAGCTAAAAAAGGTGCTGGAAATTAGGAACCACGCCCATTGCCAAGGGGCTACAAATGTTCCTGGTAGACGAATCACTCCTTCTTCGGGACTATATAAGAGCGCTCCACCAAAATAACACCGGGCTTCTAGTGATGTGACAAATAGGGCATTTCCTTCAAGACCTCTAGTGCCTTTACATATACCAGTTAGTAGTAACAGGTATTGGATAAATCCCAGCACACAACAAACCAGTATGAGGACAATCTGGAGGCGCGATAAAAAGAGAAAATCCCGCTTATCCCGAATTAGATAGTAAGCACAACCAAGCAGGGGGACATAGCCTAAAAATACTTTCAGTCCCAGAATTCCCATACCCAAAGGTATTTCTTTCTCTGCTTTTTCCAATAGTCCCACGCTAGGCGGGTTAAACTGCTGTCCACCATTGACAAATATTAGTGTTAGTATGCTGCAACCCAAGACAATATAAAGTGGGATTTTAATGCCTTGGGGAATAATTAAGGGTAATCCCTGCTTTCGACAAGTTTGCCAAAGTCCAACTAGCGCTGGAACATAAAAGGCATCTTTAGCTAATTGGAGTATGGGACTACTGCCCAAGTAGTAAGTGATAGTACCCCCAACAGGTACATAAATGATGAAGGCATATAGCGCTTGGCGCGGGTATTTGTAAGAAAGGGACATGATGATTATCCCTAAAACACCAGGAAGTGCTGCTTTAATTCCACCTACGAAAAAAAGTACAATCCCAACGAAGACACCGCAAGAAGTGGCGGTGGTCAGTAAACTAATGAGTTCTTTACGTGCTAGGGCTGCTTTGCGTTTTTGGGCTAACTGTTCTTTGAGGCTAAGGGTAGAAGTTTCCTTGGAACCCTTTTTTTTCGACTTTTTAGATGTCTTGGATTTTGACTTTATTTTCGGCATAGTAGCGCTGTAGCCTATCAGCATCGGGGTAATACATTATACTTGACAAATCTTTTGGGATGGCTGTAAGTTGTACAATCCAAATTCGTCCTTAACTGATTGATTTAATAATTTGCGATTAAAAATGCTAAATCTCAATCTTTTTGAATTATCAAAAAGGTTTTCTCCTGTATCCAGAATATAAACTGCTCCTGCGAATGGTAATGATTTAATAGCTTTTCCTTTGTCCCTTAAAACATCCCTAACTTTGCCGTGATCTATATAATATCTATAGTATCCGTAGCCCCGATTATATTCAGCGCTTTCGGGTAAATAGTTCAAATCATAGCGAAGAATGTTACAACTACCGCACATTTTATAAAAGTTTCTTCTTTTAATATATATATATTCACTACCTTCCTGATATTTATAACCTTTATTGATAACCCATCCATCAGATTTAGGATGTTGTTGAATAAATTTGGCTAAGTTTTTGCTAACACAATCATCAGCATCAATTGCGATAGTGTGAGTAGGAGAAAATTGTCTAGCATAAATCAGTCCTTTCATGATTTTACGCCCTTTATCTGTATCTCCTTTAGCTACAGGGTCAGTCTCGTTGGGAGGAGAGAAATCAACTGTAACGTATGTGATATGAGAATTGGTGAATTCTATTTTTGGCTTTTCGTGACAAACAACAATAACGTGAAAGTTAGGTGACGTTTGATTGCAAACTGATTTAATGCATCTTTCAAATAATTGTGTAACACGTTCCCAGGAATTGGAAACTTTTGCACTTTTAAGTGGGATAACAAAAACAAGCATGATATTATCCTTAAAATAAATATAGGAATCAGCTTTGGTTTCTGGAATTACTTTGCTTAACAATCAATAGGCAACTGGCAAGAAGTATTTTGGGATTATACTGAACTTTTTCAGAAATAAAATATGAGTTTTATAGCTAAGAATCTCGAAGTAAATAATAACACGCTCAGACTGATGCCAAGAATAATTATGCTGACCTGGTAAATTTTGTAGATAAGTAATTAGCCGGACATAATATAATATAGTAAAATCCGTTTTTCTTGAAAGTATTCTTTTTTACTCTCCCTCTGCGCCGCACCAGTTGCTTCAACGGGGGGAACCCCCGCAACGCACTGGCTTCTCAGCGTCTCTGCGGTAACAATAAAAATACAAACGTCACAGCTTCTCCAGATAACCAAGGCTGGTTAATTTGTAGAAGCTGTGACGAAAAATTGACGCTTGTTAAAAGCTGAGATAATAGCTAATTTAGTCCATCAGATGTTGCTGGACTTTTGAAACTAATTCATTTGTCCAGTAGTTGGTAAGTTCGGCATTGGCGGCTTCTACCATGACTCTAATTACTGGTTCTGTACCAGAGGCGCGAACCAAGATTCTGCCGGAATTACCCATTGCTGCTTCAGCAAGAGCGATCGCTTGTTGCACCGGTTCGCAATCTTGCCATCCTAAACGGCGATCGCGATCTACAACTCGCACGTTCCGTAATATTTGCGGATATGTCTGGAAGCTTTGATCTACTAATTCGCCAAGAGAAACACCCGCTTCTTTCACCAAAGCTGCTATATGCAAGGCTGTTAGCAAGCCATCTCCAGTCACAGCATAATGACGGCAAAGAATATGACCTGATTGTTCGCCGCCTAACATTCCCCCAGTCCGCAACATTTCGGCTTGCACGTATTGATCGCCGACTGCGGTACGAATCAAGTTACCACCAATTTGTTGCCAAGCTTTTTCAAAGCCTAAGTTGGCCATGACTGTAGATACAATCAGGTTGTCTGGCAGTTGTTGGTTTTGTTGTAAATGCCGTCCCCACAGGTAAAGAATGTAATCGCCGTTAACTTGTCTGCCAGTATTGTCTACTGCTAAGACGCGATCGGCATCACCATCGAAAGCAAAGCCGATATCGGCGTTGTGTTCTTGAACTGTGGCCGCAAGAATATCTAGGTGGGTGGAACCGCAGTTAACATTAATGCGATCGCCATCTGCTTCATTATGCAAGCAGATTACCTCTGCCCCCATTTCCGTAAATACTGATGGTGCTAACCCGACTGCTGCACCCCACGCCAAGTCTAAAACAATCTTCATTCCCTGAAGATTTAGGGCACTGTTCAAGGGTTTTTTCAACGCCTCGCTATAATGCCCCACTAACTCGAAACGTGAGTAATGCCGTCCGCAATTATTGACTCTAGCGATCGGTGATATTTTCCCACGCAGTCCCGCTTCTATTTCTGCCTGCAATATTTGCGGTAACTTTCCACCATCAGCACCAAAAACCTTAATTCCATTGTCCTCTGGGGGATTGTGGCTGGCAGAAATCATCACTCCGCCGATGGCATCACTGATGCTGGTGAGATAGGCAACGCAAGGAGTGGGACATAATCCCAAATACCAAACCTCTAATCCTGCTGCTGTTAACCCTGCACTCAAAGCCATTGCTAGCATATCGCTGGAGTTTCTAGAGTCCTGTCCGAGAATGACTGGCCCTATTTGAGTCGCATGGTTACGTAAAACAATCCCCGTCCAAAAACCAACTTGTAATGCTAAAGGCGCACTTAGTAATTCTCCGACTCGTCCGCGAATCCCATCTGTACCAAATAAGGGATTCGCTGGTAGTGGGATTAAATTTAGCCCAAAACTGCTCTCAATCCCTTTGCCTAATCCTTCAGGTTCGGAAGCAGAACCCCCAGGAATGCCCGGTGTCCGAGTTATAGATGAAACCATATATTTAAACACTCCACACAATCACACTGAAAAATAGCACTTAAGACTTTGATTCAGCAATTTTGACATGCTTTTTCTCTTTAGAAATTCATTCTAGTCAAACTATCTTTACGTAGTTGTACTGAATTACTGCCTTTGGAATTGTAAGTATTCCATGAAGTCAGTATTAGTTTTTACATTATTAGTAAAGTCTCCACATTTTAGCTAATTATTCGTTTTATGCCATCAACTTGAGTTTTGATTATCTGTATTAGTTCACACTTTGCAATGCTATTAATAAAAAACAAATTGTAACAAATATTACTTTATTTTATCACTAGTGTTTTTCAGGAAAGCTGAGAATGAAAGCAGAAGTTAGCTAATAACAACAAAAAAATCAAAATGCCGAAATGTAAAGTTATATTTTCATAGTCTTGCTGCTGTGTAAAAAACTACAAAATAATCGCGGCTTAAAAAATTTTAATATAAATTCTCATCAAATAGTTTTAAGGTAACGTTTTAATGGCTTTTTTAGCCGTTCGGAAATTAAAACTCCGGCAATTACCTTTTTAAAGTTGAGAAATTTAGCATGAGCAGCAATTTAGCAACCAAATTACGTGTAGGCACTAAAAAAGCCCACACGATGGCAGAAAATGTAGGTTTTGTCAAGTGCTTTTTAAGAGGAGTAGTCGAGAAAAACTCTTACCGGAAACTAGTTGCTAACTTCTACTTCGTCTACTCAGCGATGGAAGAAGAAATGGAAAAGCATAGCCAGCACCCAATTCTTTCTAAAATTAACTTTCCCCAGCTAAACCGTAAGTATACCTTAGAGCAAGACCTGGGTTATTACTTTGGTGCTAACTGGAGAGAGCAAATCAAACTATCTCCCGCAGGTGAAGCTTATGTACAGCGCATTCGGGAAATATCTGCAACAGAACCAGAACTGTTAATAGCTCATTCATATACTCGTTACTTGGGTGACTTATCTGGGGGACAAATTCTCAAAAACATTGCTGTAACGGCGATGAATTTGTCTGATGGGCAAGGAACAGCTTTTTATGAGTTTCCAGAAATTCCTGATGAGAAGGCATTCAAAGCGAAATATCGTCAAAATTTGGATGAATTACCCCTTGACGAAGCGACAAGCGATCGCATCGTTGATGAAGCTAACGCCGCTTTTGGCACGAACATGAAGCTGTTCCAGGAATTGGAAGGCAATTTGATTAAGGCGATCGGGGTAATGTTGTACAACAGCCTCACACGGCGACGGACACGCGGCAGCACTGAACTCGTCACTGCTGAGTAATTAGTAACTGTGTTGAGATTGCGGAGTATGGTGTGTGGAATCTAAGCCCAGATAGCCTAATGAAAGATAATTAATAGGTGTTTCTGGAGAAAGAGCGATTAACGCTCAAAATATTTAGGGGCAATAGCCCTGTGACTGCTTTGGATTGGTAAAAGCAAGCATAGGGAGATTGCCCCTCAATTTATGGTTTATGTAACTAAATTTAACAATCTTGTTACAAAAATCCTCCTAAAACTGTGCGTGCTAATACCCTATTACTTAACTTAAGTAGAACAGGATAAATAATTAAAGGTTTGTAGTGAGAACTTTAGTTCTCAAATCAGGACTAAAGTCCTTACTACGAACTGATTTTCGCTAAAGTTACATTACTTTACATAGTTTGTTTTTTTCAAGTCGTTCTACTTAATTTGAGTTAAAAGGCTCAAAAATCAGGTTTGTGGCATGACCATAGATTTTTGGCTACCTGTTCAGAACAATAAACGCTTTTAATCGATTAGTTGTTATTTAATCTCCATCACCTATCGTTAAGATAGATTCCTGTTCATCATTAACAAAGTTTTATATCTGATTTGTTCGGCAGTTTCGCACCGGAAACCAGTTATAGGACTAGTACACCACGGCGTAAATAAAGCTACCATTTCAAATCAACGAAAGGCTTACGCTGTATTCATTTTGAATTTTGAATTTTGAATTTTGAATTCCGCCTTGCGGTACTAGCCCTTTCAACGCAGCTTATAACATCTCTACTTTATTGTCTGCGCTGCGCCAGTTGCTACAAGGATATTGCTGTGTAGTTGCTATCTTCATTTTGTAAGGGTAAATCGTATTTATCATAGAGAACTTTTATATGTCGGCTAAACTGTTCCTCGACAAAATAGCTGCTAGAAAATTCACTTGCAAAAGAAACCTGATGAAAATGATAATCTAGATTTAGTAGATTGTAGACAAGCCTTAAAAAATAATCATCGATCCAGAAATCTACATCAAATAGTGAAATACCATATTTTCCTTCCAATCTGCGATTTAAGGTTTTGAGTAACCAAGACCATTGAGGTTTGAGGGTGGGATCGACGCGGTTCCCAAATACCGGATTAAAAAACTGATTTACTTGAGTCGTTCTCACATCAATCACTTTAGTTAGTAAATCTGCTGCTTTGATTGGAGATGAATTAAACCAATAGTTAGCAACTACTAGATCGTGTAAATAAGCGACTAAAATTTTAGGGTTTTCTTTAATGAACTGTGAGCGACAAACAATTCCTCTGATTGATGGAATACTTAAACCAATTGTTTGAGATAAAGGCAGCTTTCTCACAAAAGCGTAAGTTTCTAGAATTGAGGCGAACGTGTGACAACACACGTAAGCATCTATAGTTTTATTTGCCAAACTCTTACTTGCTTTACGAGGATCTTCATTCACTAATCTGCAATCTTTACTGACATCCATATTATAGAGGTCAAAAAGAGTGATGATATACCTATGAGCATTAGAACCAAATAAGGTGGAAATTCGTTTCCCTTTCAGATCCTGAACAGTGTTTATAGAAGAATCTTTATGTAGAACAATATTTATATCTTGACCTAAAATATTATATGAAGCAATTCCAATTAATTTAGAACCAAAACTTAAATCATCAAAGAATTGGCTACCATTATTCAAGAGAGAAATATCATCTAAAATACAAATATCTAGTTCTCCCCGCTTCATCTGTCGGTTCATTTGTTCGCCAGAGTCAAAGGGCAGAATTTGTAACTCGAAATTTCGATTAATTTCAATGTTTTTGAAAATAGGCTGTTCCAGTGATGAGGATGCTCTCTGTAAATCAGAAATATACTTAGTCCCATACCCAGCAATAAACTGTCCTATGGAATCTCTCTGAATACCTATCCTAAGAATATTTTCCTCTTTGGGAGAATAGCTACCTGAAATTAGGTTTATATTAGGTAAGCTTTCCAAATTGTCTCGATCGAGTCTAAAACTTCTCACCAAACCCTCTGCGGATATTAACAACTCACTAAAGCGAGGAACATGCAGATAAATACCATATTCATTAACATCTTGAATAGGAAGAGTTAAAACTTGGTATTGAGATATTATTTCTGCTCGACAAAAGTCAGGCAAAATCGTTAGCTTCTGATTTTTTGAAGCATATTTGAGTACATCTTGATAATTATGTATTACATGTACGCCACTTAATTTATTCCTCAAACACGCATTTTTAGATAGTTCTTGATGAACCTCATCTAAAAGCACAATATCAGCCCAATTAATATCATTTATTTTAACTAAGCTATGCTCATTAAGATATTTACTAGCCCCAAAAGCAACCAATAGCATTTTATGAGTTGTTAATCTAGTGCAGTGGTGTTCTTCCTTATATCCAGAGTAATTGTTGAGCAGGAGATCAATTTCTAAGAGTTGAGAATTGGAAAAAAATCTGCTATCTTTAACCGCAATTTCTTTAATATTTCTACCTGGAAAACAAAGCTGGAATCGCTGCAAATATTGTTTGAGCCAAACTTCTAAAATTAAACTAGTAGCCCCCAATATCAAATCTTCGCCTTCAGCGCTAAATGTTGTCTGAAATTCTTCTTGCAGATTTTCTACAGTTTATACTACATTAAATGTCTGGGAAATCAATTTTTTGCCTTTATTAGTCAAGCATATAGAGCCAGGAGAGCGATTTAGGAGAATTACTCCGAAATAATCCTCTATTTGTTTGACTTTTTTACTAATTAATGCTTGACTATACCCTAATTTTTGGGCTGCTTTAGAGAAGCTACCACAGTCATCTACTGCTTTTAAAATTTTGATGTGGTTTAGGGTAATATCTTCGAGTTTAATCTTATTCACTCTAGTAATTTAGGGAGAAAGCTTAAAAACTTCAGTGCATATTTTCAGATGCCCTTGTATTGCTTCGTCCCAAGCTGAGTAGCGATTCCTTTTTCCATTGAGTGCGCCGCCCATGACTAAAGTTTCAAAAAACATCGGCTCACCACAACCAAGATTCAAGTCCATGCCAACAAAAACAGTTGAAATCATACAATCTTTGATTTCATTTAGCATAACTGTTGTGTTACTTGATGCCAGCCATAAATTCCACTCCTCCCTTAAATCAACAGCAACAGGTGTATGCCCTTCTAGTCTGTAGTACCAATTCATAATTCAGAATTCGCAAAACTAAACAAAGCATGTAAACTATGACAAATCCTGTGTAAACAAACAATAATACAAGCCGCTACAAAAACATCTGGGGGTAATTTCTGAAAACCTAAGAAATAACCCTCTGTTAAAATTCTATAGATTGTCTTGGGCGACAAAATACGCGATACCCGGTCAATAGCTGCATGGTAGGGATTATCAAATTTTTTAAATCGCATTGGTCATAATTCCTAAAACGTCACTTTTTATTCAGTAAAAGTTTTGCAAGCGAGCAGTCAGCATGGCAGTTAGGAGGGAATCGAACAGTTACTTGTCCGCTTCGGCTTGAAAGCGAGACTTCGCCTTCGCCAGAACAGTCACTACAGGTAAATTTTTCTTTAGGCATAATTCCGTTTTTGTCACATTTTATTAGTCCAGTGAACACTGCGATCGCGTCCACTGGATGCTTAACTAGTTTTGCTCGTGAACCGCGATCGCTCTCGACAATTCCCGAAACAGAAGATTTGCAACTTTAGACATCAGCTTATTTTGCAAGTGCTTGCCGTTGAGCAGCTGCTTGCCAGAACCGTCAACATTCTTTTTGAGCGTTTCCTTGTAAACAGCAATCTCATTACCGATGGCATTATCAGGCAGCCGCCCATCAACTTCAATTTTGGTGATTACGTGCTGCCAGAAGTTCATTCGACAAAGGGCGCTGCCGGCTCCTTTTTCAACTAATTTGTCACCAGACTGCTCTAAGACAGTTCCCATACCCAGCCTGAGCTTAAAAGCGTCACGCGAACGGTTGCGCTTAACCCTTTTCACGTCGCCTGGTAGGAATTTCACCACAGATTTACCATTCTCGCGGGTGACTTGTTTTTTCTTCACCTCCCTTACTTCCCGCTCAATCAACTGTTTCCCATTGCTGAGAAACGCTTCAAACGGATAGATTCGACTCAGCAGCCTGGCCCGAATTCTCAAACCAAAACTGAACTGATCGAAAATCTGGTTATAGGTTTTGAACTGTTCATCATTGACCAGCGACTTGAGTTTAGTTTCTAGTCGCTGCTCCTCGATGTCGATATCGCAAAGCCAGTCAGCATGAAGCCTGACAGATGGATCTATGCCTAGCTCAAATTGCACCGCCGCCGATTCCCGGTAAATCTTTGATATGGATTTGTAACTCTGTGGGTGTACCTCTAGCTCCCTTTCTGCTAACCAACCCCATAACGGCGGAACGTTACCTAATTTGGTGCTTCGACTTTCGCTGTGTGCCTTTTCTGGAAATTGCCATGCTAAAACCTGGCGAGTGTAGTTAACGATCGGTGATTGAACACGGGCAAGATGTTCGAGTTGCTGTACCAGTTCGCGCAGATCATCAATGATCTGCGGACGGTGCATTAGAAACTGGCGTGGGTTAAGTTCACCAGATTCTAGATAATTTTCTTGATCCACACCGTAAGCAGCCATAGCTAAAGCGTCAGCCTCGTCAGATTTATTGGGTAAGTTTTTACCACCGCGATAACGCCTCAGTTCAATATGACCAACCCAAAGGATCTTAATTTCTAAGCTTTCCAGGATTCTGGCCCAAAGCCTTGAGTAATGATTCCCTGTTGGCTCAAGTATTGCCACATCAGGCTTATTCTCTATTACATAATCAGCAAAATCAAAAACTGATTTCTGCTTGCTTTTACGCTTCGGACTGGAGTAAAAACTAGGGAATAAAGTATTAGCTTTAGTCCTATTTTTTTGCCAATAGGTCTTCAATCCACCTATGGGGTATTGTGTTAAAATATGACAAGTTACGCTTGACTTACTAACATCAACTCCCAAGGATCTAATAGATTTAATTGTCATGGTTCGGCTGATTAATCGGGGTTTTTTTTGACATTCGTGTTGCTACCACGAATCATTTCAAAGCCCAGTTTGTACGCTTGAATCCCCTAACACCCCACACACGAGGGGCGCGATTCACTCTTAACGCTGGGTTTAACCCGGTAGTTTTAGGGAGGGTGCGCTTGAAACTGTCAACACCCCATAAATGGAGGTGCAATCTTGGTTTAACGCCCCACTCCCTATAAAAACAGTGGGGCGGGTGCTTTGGACACAACCCGCGACGGTGGTTGATTCCACCGTTTCGGCTACTGTGTCAGGTAGCCCGCGCTATGGTTAGCGCGATCGCAATTGCGATTCATCAGGCGGTTCTTTCGTTATCCAGAGACTCAACAATTTCTTGAATTTTTTCAGCAGATAGCTCGCGGTATTGTTCGCCAGCTTTTGCCCCTACATATTCTTTCCAGTCTTCTATAGTTTCCCCAGTTAGTTTGGCAATAATTTGTATAGCTACTCCCATAGCTAAAGTGTTTAGTACATACAAATCCTTGGGAATAGTAACGGACTCATCCATTGATGGCTTACTCATCGTCATCTGAATAATTTGTTAAGTGATTTTCGATAACCTCTTCTAGCTGTTCTAAAGCTGGCTCAAGTATTTGCTTAAGCTTTTCATCACTTGTGTTGTCTGCTAGTTCTTCACCAGATATAAACTTTATTCCGGCATCAATTTTATTTTTGATAGTGTGTAATAATTGCCAGGTTTCGCAATAATCCCATGATGGATCTGGTTGTGGTGTAGTGTCTATGTCAAATTCTGGATGAAAACCTCTTTCTAAGATTTCTCTAACATCACCAGTAAAATAATCAACTATTGGTTCAATTGATTTTCTTACTACATCCCTGCTTTCACCAATATTGTTTGGATGCCGAAATGCTAATTGAAGTTGAGCAATTAGCATAAAAGCAGCTAGTTCAGAAATTAGTAGAGGAATGGTATTTGTATTACTAAGCTGTTTAAAAGCAGCTTTATATTTATCAGATTCCTCTTGATTGAATGATGAATTATCTGTCATATTCATTCCCGTTCACGAAAATATCTATTAAACTCACTACTAATGGCTTGGTCGATAGTAGCGATAACTATTTGCGGTTGAGATTCCAGCCTCAGTGATGCAGTAATACCACGTCGATTGAGCGCTCGTTGCACTTCTGGACTAGCTAAAGCTATCTCCGCATCTGCGTAATCTTCAGCCAAATAAGGAAATATAATCTCTTGAATTTCAGCCGATGCACTCCTGATAACTTGCAACATAGATTTTTTGGCTTGCTCCACTGGTGCTTCAGGAAAATAAAATTCAACCCTAACCCCTTTCTGGATAAGCATTCGCTGAACATCTGCCGCTCTCAATGCTCGTTCAAATACAACTAAATTTGGTTCATCTGCAACCGGGATTCGAGCCACTAAACCTGCTTGAGTCGCTCGAATCGCCTCCTTGATAATTTCCTTTCCTCGGTCAATAGCTCCCATAACAGTTGTGTGATATTTTTGACACTGGTAGATGAAATTGCGATCGCACTCCCAAAAAGCGCGATCGCAATTGAATTAACTAGCTTTTCACTTTTTCTAGGGTGATTCCTCCATACTGATCGGGCAGGCTAACAGCGCTGCATGGGGAGTTTTCTAGAATCGCTATTTCTTTTGGGAAATGTACTGCCAATTCCTCCTTGCTCATCTCAAAAGACCTATTTACATCTGCATCCCCATTTTTGTAAGTTAATTCCACACGATATTTACCATCCATTCCTCTGTCCCTCCTCTAAAATTTGCTGCAACAGACGTTCTGCTTCGTTCCACTGACGACCACCCATTTTGAAAATTTCCTCAATAACATGGGTTTTACCTTTGACTTCCAAAAGTGACTTAATCGCCAGATAGAACGCTTTTTCCTGGGAAGTGGAAGTGGAAGTTTCACCGCTACGATCTGCGCTCGGCTCTTTGTACAAGTGTTCTAGGCTGGTTTTTAATTCCCGATCGACTTCCGGCGGGTAAGTCGGTGCATCGCCATAGACTTCGTAAAGCGCTTGCTCTTGCTGCTGGGTATGCAGTGCGAATTCGGTTTGCTCTAGCTCTTGGTTCATAGCCGCTAGTGCTGCACGTCGAGCATCCTGGACTATCAGCCGCCGCGACTCCTGGACGAGTTGCACTGATGCAACAAGCGCCAAACTGTAGCTAACTCCCTTTGCGATCGCTGGAACTGGAGAAAGTGCAGTTAGCCAAAAAGCTGTCGCACTAGCTAACAAACAGTTGGTTTTCACCCACCTATCAGCCATGACAGCATCCCTCCCAAAACAATCGAAACTGCGATCGCAATCAGCAGGGCGTAATAATCCGGTTCAGACAGTTTAAGAAAGGGCCTAACAGCATCATCTGTGAGTAGAGCGATAACCAGTCCAGCGCAACACATGATGTACACTACCCACATCACTCGAAACAAAGCAGGATGCAGCGCCCCTAGCCAAGCCACAGAGCTAGAGGCGATACACCCCAGAAGGAACCAAGCCCCCAGGTGTACCGCCTTTGCCATTAGTATTTGTCCTTGACTTTGGCTTTTAACTCTTCAATGCGTTGCTGGGCTTTGTTCTCAGCGCGGTCTAGACCAAAACCTAACTTTGCATACTCAGGTCTGAGCGTGTGCAAATGTCTTGCAGTGGAAGCGTCAGACCGTTTTTTAGTCAGTTCGCTGTCGGCAACTCCTTTAATGTAGTTGCGATGAGCAGTGTGTACCTGTGCATCAGATTGTTCGAGCTTTTTGAGAGATTTGTAGGCGCGTTTAGCCTGACGCGCTTCCTCTCTCTTCTGAGTTGCAATTTGTTTGAGTGCATCAGCCTCAGCTTTGTTAAAGTACCGTGGTGTATGATTTACTGGTGCTGTCCTCACAGTCTCCCAGGTTCCCGCGTTCACTGGGTTTACCACATCTGGATCTGTTGGGGCAAGCACCCGATTTTTATCAATTCCGTGGCCCCCTGTAGAGAGGGATGATTCATTACTCTTGTTGCTGGACTTTGCAGCGTTGGTAATGCGTGCGAGGATTCCCATTGTTTACTCCTATCTATTACAAACCTGACTTTTGACCTTCTCAAGCTGTTGGCTTTGAGCTTTCATCTGGCGCAGTTGCACTTGATCCGCGCTCTGGTATGTGGAGATTGCACCCATGCTCAAGCCGGCAACCAGTGCAGCTGCAATGATGACTAAAAATGCAGCTAGGTTATTTCCTGCTGGTGCGGGTTCTGTTACATCTGGGTAAAACTCCCCAGTGAACGGGACAACTTTACTGGTGACTTGCCGTTTAGTCTGTTTCATCTCCTCCCTCTAGCAACATCGGCTGATATGTGGGTAAGAGTAGATGCTCTGTTCCGGCGTTGATTGCGGCGCGGACTGATAATTGCACTATTTGGCGTTGTTCAGGTGTGGGATTGTCCCGCATCTGTTTAATCCGTTGCAATGTTCGACCGGGCAGCAGTCGCCAATATTCGTTGGCGAGTCGCTGTGCATCTTCTTCCAGGAGTGACTCAAGTAAATCGGGTGCATCAGTTTCTGCATCAGTTTCTGCATCGTCATCCGTTGCAGTTTTCGTTGCACGTCGGCTGTGCAGCAGTTCAATTCCCGATTCAGTCCACAGCTTGACCCCATGCTCATCGGCGACAACGTGAACTTCAAACTGGAATACCCCAGGATGTCGGCGTAACCAACTGCGAATTGTGCTTTCGGGGATGCCAGTCAGTCTGGCAGCATCAGGAGTGGTGTACAGGTTCTGCATTCTGCCCCCATCTGAATTGGGAAATAATCGCTTCCATAATTCCTGCCTGGTCGGAAAGTGAAAGCTGATCTGTCATCTCTCTTGCAACAGCGTAAATCTCACCCCTAACGCCGCCCTCCAATTGGCATCCAATGCTGGATGCAAGAATCATCAATATAGAGAGCTTTTCTCGCTTGGACATTTTCTCGAAACCGCTACCGTATTTTTCCTGCACTCGCTCCAGGAGGGAATCATCTCCTGGGCTGTAATTTGTGTAGTAGCCTAACGGTCTAGACATTGGTAAAATCTCCTTAATCGCATTTCAAATTTTTTGTTTGCACTTGGCGATCGCAGTCCTCATACCCTGAGCGCGATCGCCTTTTCACTCTCCCTCTGGTGGTAAAGACTTTTTAAATTCGCTGATTCCACCAGAAAAATGTCTTTCAATGCCTGCTGTTACCTCCTCATCTGTTAACTCGTCAACTTGGTGTTCTTCTAGATCGCCCCAGGGGCAGCAATCTTTTATCCAATTTCTCGCTTCATTTAATTGGTTTGGTGTCAGTTCCTCCATTGGTCACTAGTAGTTGATTGTTGGTTTTATACATTCAGCATGGATGAGAGCTACGTGTTCAGACTGCTAACCCCGCGACGCTACGACTTATGGGTGAATGCAGTTGTCATTTGTCAATTTCCCCTAGCAGGTCTTTGATACTTACTCAGCGCTAGCAGGTCTTTTAATGCGTCAATGGCGGTAGGCTGCTATCTCTACTTGGTTGCATTCCGAGTGAGAGACTAGGGAAAAATGCAGGTATTTCTAGGCACTCAACCTATGTTGTGCCTGCATTTTTTTGTATTTCTTATCCAAATTGATTTAGGTAAGACTCTCGTCAACTCTAAATCAATTTGGAAAAAATATCAACCTGTTCATACCAATTGATTTAAGTTAAGATGGCGAAAAAGCCCTTGTCAGCACTCATGAGACTCAGAACGCTTCGATTTGTCACTCAAAAAGAACTTGCCGATGCTCTGGGAGTAACAGTAAATACCGTAAGCAACTGGGAGAGCGGAAGATCCATACCAAAACTTACTCCTTTTCAGTACAAGACCTTGCTCAAAAAACTGGAAATTACATCCGATGAATTACCTGATCACTTCGGGCCGCCAACCCCAATGACTGAGCCAACACTTGATAACTAATAGCTAATAAGCCGCCCTGCCTGCTCTGGGAAGGACGGCTTTCTCAGGAATATGTCGCCTACTTCCCTTAGTCGGCGACGCATCTGTGATTATTCGGGGTTGAGTTGCGATCGGAGACCGTCTAAAGGAGATTCTGTCCCAGGCACTTTGTCAGGAGTAAATTCCACACGATAGCTGATCACTAGTTTGAGCCTCCCCTTCTGCCAATCTTTTCCCGGTTGGAGAACCTCAGCACCAACGCCATCGCATCCCTGAAGTTCAGCAGTCCAAACCCTGTAATTAGGAAAATTCGACTTTATAGCTTCTCCGATGTGTCTGTCTATCTCCTCAAACTTTAAAAGATTGGCATTCACAAAGCTCATTTCTTTAGCAATGCCGATTACTTCATTGCCACTCAAGATGATTGCATTTTTCATTTAGATGTTCTCTTTCGGTAAACAAAATGGCGGATCAAGCGCCAACTCGATCCGCCTTCCCTAATCTTTCCCAGACCACCAAGGAATAAAACCAATGATCAGAGCTAAATTCACCTGCCTTTCAAATACTCTCAACCACGAAACCCAAACAGCAACAGTAGTTCTCACCCCAGTAACCAACTCAGCCAGTGAAGAAAACCTGACCTTTTGGAAGTACACACCAGCCGGTCACATTGAACTCCAAATCTGTAATCCTGCGGCATTTGCTCAATTTGCTGTGGACACCGACTATTACGTTGACTTCACTGCTGTTTAAGTGCGATCGCAATTTACTAATGACTAGAAAATACAAAGTCTCGGCAAAGGCGGTTGACGCAAGAATTCTAGCCATTTATGCGTTAGACCAACTAACGCTCTTTTATTACTCCGAAAAAATAAAATATTCGTAGGTTGGGTTGAACGAAGTGAAACCCAACAAAACCAGAGATTGTTGGTGTTGGGTTTCGTTCCTCAACCCAACCTACGCCTAAATTCATCAAAGTCCTTAAAAATAAGGGTGGATGATTTTTATCCGACGAGAGTCATAAAAGAGCGCTAATCGACTACATCCGCACTGTTGACCCAGACTTAAAACCCGATGAAGCCACATTTTTAGCAGCAATTACATTACATAGCTTGCCAGAGCTATTCCGAGAGAACGCCTCGCTAGTAGATCGATTTAGGGAGGCAGGAGCAGAGATAAAGCGCAAAAGACGGAATATCTAATCCCCAATGACTAATGACCAATGACAATGAACCAACTTACCCAAACTTCCGCGACCTAATGAACAAGACGGATGCCGAGATGCAGCGATTGGGCTGGACGGTTGACCAGGGTCGAGAGCATTTAGTGAGATATTACGGAGTGCGATCGCGCTCGCTGTTGACTGAACAAGAATTAGACGATTTTCTTCTTTACCTGCAACTTTCCGATTGATTAGATTGCAATTATTGACAAGGTTTCAATAGGAACTAAGCAATTTATCACACGCAAAAAAAACTCACCAACTTAGAGATTGGTGAATCAAACCTAGTAAAACATTAGTAAAAAATGAACAAATACTTAGAAAGATTAGGCGATAGAATAGCCTTCACTTTTGCATATTCTATCACATCAAATAATTCAAAGCTAGCTAATTGGGCGGTAGAGAAATGACACAAGGTATCTACCCATTCCCCCAAGAACGCATAAGCTTCAGCCACAATTCAGACAAATTACCACCTTGCAATATAGAAGCTGAAGAAGCAGTGTTAAGTGGTATATTATTAGACCCTGAAGCTATGCATCGCATCAAGGATAGATTAAAGCCCGAACACTTCTATCTCAGTGCCCATAGAGACATTTATCAAGCTTGTTTAAAGCTATCTAATAAGTCTAAAGAAATAGATTTATTGACTGTTACTAGCTGGTTGAATGACCACGGTATTCTTGGTAAGATTGGTGGAAGAAACAAACTTGCTAGCCTAGTGATTCCAACTGCTCTAAACATAGATCACCTAGCCGCATTGGTTATAGAGAAGGCAGTTCTACGCGATATCATCCGAATGGGATATGACATATCAACATTAGGATATTCAACAGAACTAGGACTACCAGAAATTATTTCCTCAGTTACTGATAGACTAAAGTCAATAACTGATACTCCATCTTTTCAGACAAAGGAAGAGAATTTACGCGCACAACACAGCAGATTACTTAATGAGTTGTACTCTATTTATACAACCTGTGTTGAGCCATCTTTTAGATTTTTCAGACTCCACCATTTAGCTAATGAATGCAAAGTTTCTATAAACTTCTTAGAGCGCTTTTATCTCAAAAGTTTGACTGACCAATGTAGTAAATTACTCACTTACGAAGAACTAAAAGAGTTGGCAGGCTCGACAGTTCGAGAATGGCTACTTAATGGCTTAGTCCCCAAAAGCACAACTATCTTATTAGCTTCAGATGGTGGAGTTGGCAAAACAAAACTTGCTTATGGAATTGGCAAGATTTTGATCCAAGGTTCCAAGTTCGGCCCGTTTCAGGCAACTGGAGAAAAGCGCCGCATTCTCTACTACCAAGGTGACGAAAGCGAGGGCGACATGCTGCAAGCGCTCGAAACACTTGGTTACTCAGAAGACGACATCAGTAAATATGTGCGGGTGCGTTTTGGCTGGAGTACTGAAAACATGCCAACACTCATCCAGGATTTAAAGGAGTTCCAGCCAGAGCTTGTTTTCATCGACTCGCTATCAACTGCCAACCGCTTCTCTATTTACCGCGAGTCAGAAATGGAATATGCCCGCCCCATTTTGGAGATGACCGGGTTGGCCAACCAGTACAAAGTCACCTTTGTAATCGTTCACCACACGAATAAGGAAGGTGGTGTTCGTGGAACAACAGCAATTAGAAATGCAGTAAGTGAGGTTTGGACGTTATCCAAGGACAAGAGCCAGACTGCCACAGCTTACGATCGCATTTTAGAGATCGACAAATCACGATCGCGCTCAAGCGGCAAGAAATATCGCCTCATGTTCAACTCCGAAGACCTAAGCTTTACCTTCCTAGGTGAAGAGGGAGACGAACTCGGCGGGCCCGGTCAATCTGCCAAAGAAAGCACCTTAGAACTATTGTCATCTCACAGAAATATCAAATTCACCAGTGAAGAGATAGCCCATCGGCTAGGCATTTCCAAAGCTTATGCTCGTCGCTATCTTGGAGAATTATCGGCTGATGGGTTAATCAGCGTCTTTCGCCAGCCGGGGAAAGCGAACGTTTATTTCCTGTCCTACGAAGGATCACCAAAGGATCACCCCTCGGATCACCCCTCTTCACATCCTGTAAGTCTTGCTGAAACTAGCTTACAGAACGATTTAGGAGTTGGTATAAAAAAGAGAGGATCACCCCAGGATCACCCCTCGGATCACCCTAAAAATGTAGACACGGTAAGCGATACAGCCGAAGGTGATCCTCGGAGTGGTGAAAATAGCGAAAAAATTCCCAGCACAGAAATTTCTGAACACAAGGGGGGGGTCAAGGATCACCTTTGGCTGAACCCTTTACCAGATAACAATCTTGGAGGTGATCCAGTGGGTGATCCTTTGGTGATCCTGTGCGAAAATATACATACTAGCCAAATAGCCGTTAAAGCATTGCCAACCAAGGACTCTGGCAGTTTTCTCCAGAGTGATCCGGGGGGTGATCCTCTGCCACCCTCTCCCCTGAAACAAGCAGATTTTCAGGAAAAGGGTATTTACTGGTCGCCGAGGCTGAATAACCAAGTAATGGTGCGGAAGCTTTTTAAATCCCTGCCAGAAGCCGAAGTCTACCAGGCTGGGAATCCTACAGATAAAATTCGGGTCAAGTTGTCTGAACTTTACCCCCTGCCAGAGTTCAAGGTTGGCGATGAGGTCGCAGTTCTGAGCGAACACAAGAAATTCATTGACAGAGTATTCACAATTAGCGCTGTTTACCCAGGTGGTATCTGGATTGAGGGGAAAACCAGGACAGGCACAGACTCTTATGGCCCCTACCAGTCGAGTCAACTCAGAAAATTGAGCGGCTAATTATAATCCGGTAGAGTGCGATCGACAAGTATAAAAAAGCTCATGTTAGCAGTTGCTTGCATGAGACTACATCATTGTTAGCGTAGCGGAACCCCTGTGTATTTGGGTTTATTCCTCACCGTCGCCGTCGTCCTCGTTGCTATCGTCGTCAGCAAGGATGATAGTCACGCATTCAGAGCCAGCTTGAAAGCCAACGATGAGATATGCAAGATCCTCACCATCTTTGAGGCGGACTTGTGCATCATTTGGAAAGTTTTGCAATTCTTGAATCAGTTCTTGGACAGTCGTTTCTTTGATTGCAGTAGGCATATTGTTCTCCGATTTAATAAATGCGAGCGCACTTATCAAGAGATTAAAGTGCGATCGCGCTGTGACTAATTTGTGATTTGAGCTTACCTGCTCATAGAAACTTTGTCACAGATTGGGGTAAATTCGGTCAACTTCATCCCATGCATGATTCGCCAAACACTCCAGAGTCATAGCTAGAAAGAGTGGATGGTCATACTTGCCAGCCTCAAAGGACTCAAGAAAGATTTCGATTTGCAGGAATAGGAGTTTGCTGATCATAGAGTTGCGATCGCGTTTCTAACATCGTCGTCACTCACCTCGATGTAACGTGCAAGCACTTTCAAATCGGTGTGACCCGTTGCTTTTTTGATAGTTGCCAGACTTACGCCTCGGTTCGCCAGCTTGGTAATAAAACTCCGGCGGGTGGAATGAGTCGATATGCCTTTAGCTCCAAGCCCGGCTCTTTCAACAGNTGTACGCAAAATTTGGTCAGCAGCCCTCAGACCCATAGCTTTATCTGGTTCCCTGGATGGAAATAACCAAACGGAGCCAGGTACAGGCTTATACGCTGCTAGCAACTCAGTCAAAGTATCGTGAACCGGCACTTGGCGAGTTTGGCGCTTTCCATTCGGGGTAGCCTTGCGAGTCCTGGCCCGGAAGTTNATATAATCCCTGGGTGTACCATCAACGTTGTAGACATCAAGAAGTTTTAACTTTACCAGTGCCCCCCAGCGTTCCCCGGTGTACCAAGCAAGATCCAAAAGCAACTTATACTTTTGAGAGCGGATCTGCTTACGAATTTTGGAATAATCCGCGTCGGTCAAAACTGCGGCTTGTCCATTTCGATTATTTTTCATATTATTTTTAACTTCTGCCTGTTCCGGTTTAACCATTGAGAGTGGTTAAACCGGAATATTTCTAATTTTGAGTAATAGAAATATTCGGTTCAATCCTATTAACAGCAAGGCTTACACGTCCTCGGTGATTGTGCTTGTTTTACATAAAACTGGAACATTTACACGGATTTGATTAACGCATACAACGGATTTATTCACTTCAAAAAAATTTGTTGTATGCAACCTGGAATCACTGATTTGTTTGGTGCGACCGCTACTTTCTCTGGGACTCCCAAAATATTAGAAATTCCTTTGACATCATTACCGGCTTTGACTAGTGCAAATCCAACCGCTTTGGAACTGTATGCAGCGATCGTTAGTTTTGCTCATGCTTGGATTTCTGCAAATACTGACCAATCAGTTTTAGTTGACAGTGCGTTAACCATTTCTTCACCGATTACAAAAAATGGCGTTGCTAGAACTCAATTTCAATATTCTGAACGCTTTTATGGGATTTATACCGCTCCAACCTTTGACCCTAACGCTGTTTAAAATTAATGGCTAATGCAACAGATCCTAGAGGTTGTGCCGGTACTTGGTACTTAGATGATGGGTGGTCTGGCAGCCCATCCTCTGACGGCACAGATATTGTTAGTGGCTATGAATTAGACAATCCTACTTGGATACAGCTTGGAGGTGGTGCAGCTGACTTAAAAGCAACAGGAACAGATGGAAGAATTTTATTATCAACACCTGGACTTTATGGACAGCCTTCGGCACGGATTTACACGAAATCGAAATAGTTTACAAAAACAGATCCAAATTGCTCATCACCAACTGCAAGCATTTCCTATGACTGTATCAACGGTACTTGTACGCCAAAAACAACTTACAATACACCGGGTTTGTATCAATCATTGAGTGATTGCCAAGCCGTTTGTGCAAACGGTGGTGCTTGCGCTAGCGGGAAAAAATGCGTTGACCCGACAACATTTTGTCCTGACGGTAAGGTATGTATTGACCAAGGCGAATTTGATTCAGTTGAAGCCCTGATTTCTAAAATTGGTAGTGAGGTTTGTTAGATGTCTAGTGCTGGTCAATCCTTAATTACCTCACTTTCAAATATCAGCAATTGCTCCGGGCATCAATGTAATTGTTGCGCTGAATTAGAAGCTAAAATCACCAACTTACAAGCACAAATACATCTTGTAAATGAGCGATGTGGAGCAATTGAAATAAATGATGGCGAACTTTTGAGAAGAATTGAAATATTACAGCAGGAAATAGATGGATTAATTATTGCCGATTTAGCTGCGGCATTATTTGCGATCGTTCTTCCAGAACTTTTAGCCGCAGCGACACCTGTAATAGCAGGAATAATAGAGAGTGCCGTGCCAGCAGCGATAGCTGCGGCTGTTTTAGCTGCACTAAAAGAAATTGGGGAGGTAGTAGGAATAGGTGTTAGAGAAATTGAAGGAGTCGGTAGTTCAGCTAAAGGCGAAATTGAAGGAGTCGGTAGCTCTGTTAAATCTGGAGTTGAAGGAGTCGGTAGTTCTGTTAAATCTGAGGTAGAAGGGATAGGTAGTTCTGTTAAATCCGAAATTGAAGCAGCAGCTAATTCAGCTAAAAGTGAGGTTGAGGCAGCAGCCGATACTGCCAAAAGTGAGGTAAGAGCAACTGCTGAATCGGCTGAAACTGAACTTAAAGGAGTTGCTGATACTGCCAAAAGTGAAGTGAAAGCAACTGCTGAATCGGCTGAAACTGAACTTAAAGGAGTTGCTGATACTGCCAAAAGTGAAGTGAAAGCAACGGCTGAATCGGCAGAAACTGAACTCAAAGGAGTTGCTGATACTGCCAAAAGTGAGGTAAGAGCAACTGCTGAATCGGCAGAAACTGAACTTAAAGGAGTCGCTGATACTGCCAAAAGTGAAGTGAAAGCAACGGCTGAATCGGCAGAAACTGAACTTAAAGGAGTTGCTGATACTGCCAAAAGTGAAGTGAAAGCAACTGCTGAATCGGCAGAAACTGAACTCAAAGGAGTTGCTGATACTGCCAAAAGTGAAGTTAAATCAGTAGCTGATTCTGAGAAATCTGAACTTGAAGGTGTGGGTAACTTAGTAAAGGATGAAGTTAAATCAGTAGCTGATTCTGAGAAATCTGAACTTGAAGGTGTGGGTAACTTAGTAAAGGATGAGATTAGAGCAACTGCCGATAGTATTCAATCCTCTGCTAAAGCTGAGATTGAAGCAGCCACTCGCCTTGCAGAAACTGAACTATCAACAGCTACCAGACTTGCACAAACCGAGCTTGAAACATCTGCAAAGCTGGCAGAAACTGAGCTTAAAACAGTAGGGGCAACATCTGCTACTAATCCGGCATTAATTTCTACTCTTGCCGCACTGACTACAGCTAGCATCGTCGATCAAGGATTAATAGGCCAATTACTTGGAAATGAAATTCAGAGTAATGCTAATATTAATGCCCTTGCAAAGTCAGTTACTGATTTGCAAAATGAAATTGAAAATAAACCAGACAAACCAGTGCAAACATCAACAATAACCGTTCAAGTATTTACAGGCTGTGATGCTAATAATAGCCCGACATATAGCACGAGAACAGTTTCAGTAATTCAAGGAACAGAAGAAGCTGAAAGATTAAAGTTTGAACAAGCTGCAATTGCTGATGGAGCTACCTGCAAAATTGGCTCTGGAAGTGGCTTCGCTAACCTTTTGAATGAAGTTCGTGATATTGCATCAAGCCTGATGAATGCCACAGAGCAAACAATTAACGTTGTCGGGAAGGGATTTAATGCCTTACAGGATGATGGCATCTTGTCAGAAGGTAATTGGCAATACTTCCCTCCCAATGTATCTCTAAAATCAGGAATTATTGCTCAACTAGTTACTGGTAGCATCTTAGATGCTTCTGCAACTGTTGCTACCGAAACACCTCAAACAGGAACAGCCTTATCACAACAAATTAATACAGAGACATCAAATCTCAATACTGCTATCCAAACAGCAATAACTGAAGCGACAACTCAACGAACACAGGAAATTAATCAATTAACCACCCCTAATTTCACCTGGGAGGATTTAGCGTGAGTGGTGTTAGAAACTGGGCATTAATTCGCCAGGGTCTAATTAATGGCACTTCTTATAATGCAGAAGTTAATGCACACTTCGGGGACACTTCTGCTGATTCTGGGCGTAACGCTGCAAAAAATATTTGTCTGATAACCTCTCAAGACTCAATGCAAGTTGCTACACAACGACAATCATTCTTTTATTATCAAGTTCTGAAAATTCAAAACAAACCAATTATTATTGGACAGCCGAAAACTACTTATGATTCAGAGGTTACTTATCACCCAGAAATCTCAATAGAGTTTCGCCAAGATTTCATTGCAACTCCTAGAGGGAAACAGCCTAAAGATGCACGTATTAGTTGGCGATTAATGGGTGAAACCAGTCAATCCTTGACTTTTACAAAAATCAATAATGCAGCCACACTAGTTTTTCAAAAGTTTTTTCAAAATAATATATTTAATTTTAATAAGGGGAAAGTTATTGGTTGGTATAACTCCCCAACTGACGGGCTACATCTGCAACTTTATTGCATTGATTCTACTGAAGCTGAAAGAGTAGCTAAATACGTAGTACAAGCTATTGATAAAACGTGGAATGATAATTTATTTAAAACCACCACACCTAAACGCAATAACTTGGTCACACCCGAACAAATAACCATTCTTGGTAAACAACAAGATGCTCCTGTATGGCGGCCAAATATAACTGTTAAAGCATACAAGGCATACATGACTGTTTGGGGGACAGAAAACAAAGTGTATGAGTTAGTAGGACGGCTCAAGAACGGTCAGTTTGTCGCTCTCACTCAACACGACTGACACTGACATGCTCCGTTATGCAGTCGTAGCTATAGGAACCCTTAAGGGTTCCTAATCCGTTGAGCAGTCGTTGTGCAACTTAGAATGCAATGTAATAACCGCGACAACGTAATAAGTGTGCAACAACGGAAACTTAGTATATGGCAGTAATTCTTAAATCTTATTTGCTGACAATAGATTCAATTAATTATGCTTTGCATCTTGACAGCAATGTCTATGAAGGCATTAAAGACATGGTTGGGTTGAGTGATATGCCAAGCCCTGCCCCAGCTAGCTTACGTCAAAGTTCAATTGCCGAACTAGAAAAAAATGGTCTTGCACACAAAATTAGTGTTGGTCTTGCAACAACAGCAACCGAGAAAATCACAAAACGCAAGATAGTAATGTGCCCTGCCACTAAACCTTTCAAAAACATGATTGGCAAGCAGATTGGCAACCTTTATGTCAAATCTGCAAGCGTGAAAACGCATCGTAATTTTGTATAAAATCTATCGCAGTTAATAGGAGTAATTAATATGGCTGATACACCTGGACTTTACGCAACGTTAGCGGTTACTGGTACTCAACTTGCACTTGATGGAACTGAAAAACCATTTACCTTTTATTTTCGGGGTGCCAAAAAGCTTTATGAAGATCCTGACTGGAAAACCGCTACAGGCATTACCGATGTTTCTGAAACTCATCGTGGACAAGTTGTACTTACTGATATAGGCGACTTGATTTTACATGAGATTGTCAGAACTGCCGAAGTTGAACTTAAAGATTCTGATAACGGAAAAGTTGTCGCAATCAAAAGAGTTCGCTATGCCGCATCTAAATCGTCAACTGTTGAAGAAAAGAAAGCTGATGGTGGAATTGTTGGCTTAGGTTGGAAAGGCACTGGTAAATTCAATGGTAAACCAGTTGGAGCAGTAATCGAAACTAGGAAAATGATTGTTGATTAAGTTCATTAAATAAAATCTGCTAGTAAGTATGGATTTATCTAGTGGCTGGACTTCTGTGGGCAATGGTGATTTTACCTCTTCTAGTGGCTACATTCCCGCATGCCCCGGTGTACCAAGCCTTCTAAATGCCCAAGTTGTCGCAATTAAGATTTCGACAGAGAATGCTAAACCGACTTGGTACACCGGGGCATGGCTGGATCAGAAAGTCTTGACCGGGCTAGATGGCTCAACTCCGTGGATTACTTTCTCTAAAAAGATTGGGCTTGGGGGAAACATCATCGTTTTCCCTCAAGTGATTTCTAACTACTCAATAGATATTAGTTTTCCCACTTACTTTAAAACTGTATCCGTTGGAGTTTGGATACAATGATGAACACTCCAAAAAGCACTATTGCAGTTACCGCTAATCCACAGCAAGGGATAGTTATAACCCTAGAAACTACAGAGATATTCTTAGCAACTCTTGTTAGTATATCCATCTTGTCTGGGGTAGCTATCCGAGTCATCAGTAAGATGAACACTATTTCATCTTCAATTACCCAAATTGAGAAAGCGCTTAAAGAGCAGGCGAGCAATACTGAAAAGATTGCCCGACTTGACCGGACTTTGGATTTACATATTCAGGAATATGTAAACCGAAAAGATGTAGTTCAAATGGTACTCGGACAGCTTGATCAAAAGATTAATCATAAGTTCAAAAGGCTGCTCTTTTATACAAGGGATATTCAGCGCTTTCTACAGAAAGGCGGGAATTTCACAATTCGAGAATACGAAGAAAACACAGAGGAAGAATAAAATGTCTAAATCTACTTTGAACACTTTAAGCACAATTTTTGGCTTGATTGCAGGTGGTTCGAGTTTGCTCGGTAGCGCTGGTATTCTCAATCACTCCACTGCTGGCACTATTGGGGGCATTGCTACGGCTATTCTTGGCTATCTAGTGCAGCAGCCGGCAGCAGGTGAACAGCCACAACCACAAAAGTAATGCCGCACATCATTGAGGTATTGGAAATCATTGATTCTGGTCAAAGAACTGG
>NZ_NOLK01000064.1:28679-44826 GCF_002245985.1 Nostoc sp. 'Peltigera membranacea cyanobiont' 232 | reverse complement strand
CCAGCCGGAATATCTTCAACAATTTCTAAAACGGTGGGTTGTTCGGCGCTAGAGTGCTGCACATCTTCGTAACGAACTGCGTAACCATCCATTGCCGAATTATCCCAATGGGGAAAATCTAACGGACTGGTGACAGGCACTGCTAAAATCCGGCTATCGGCTGCCAATAAGTCTACAACTTCTATATCCCGTTGACGATCCAACGGTTGGACTAAATTTAAAATAATTGCTTGTGCATCGCTGACTGATACCATAGCGATCGCCTCCGACTTTTTCTTTTATCCCTGTAAAGTAACACTGAGTCTACTCTTGGGTAGCTTTGTCTAGATTTTTATAAGCGGTAAATCCCAAACTACACACTGCTAATAAGCGATGATAGTTCACTTATTGTAGTGGCTGTATTATTTGGTAAAAAACCAAAGAAGTATGATCTTTTTTGCTTGGTTTTGTGATGTTTACATATTTAGTTTTCAAGGTTCGGTTAAGCGATCGCTCGTGGGTATTTATTTTTGGGCAAGTGGTTAGACGTGAGTTGATTTTGGGATTGCTAGTTATAGCCCTATTCCAACCGCGAAAATTTTTATGACAAATCAAGAACCTGCTCAGAATGAAAAGACCATGATTATTTGGGGGCTTTTGGTTGTCTCCATAATTTGCCTGGCTCCTTTTGGAATTGGTCTAATCCTTAGAGGATCTTCGGATAATTCCAGTAGTGGCAACTGCTACGAGCAAGCAGGGCAAGAAATACTCAAAAGGGAAGGCAGTAAAGCTGTGAGTAAGTCTGATATAGAACGCTATAACAGCGAACTTAGAAACCGTTGTGGGTAAGTGGGCAGATAGCTTGGGGTCTTTAATTCTCTAAATGGATCAAAAAACGAAACTGAGAGAGACTGCAAGCTTTTCGTAGTTCCCAAACCTGCTTCCGAAATGACACTTTGAATAGTTGTTGTATCGTAGTTAAATGAACCTTTGGCTGAATAACCTGTGTCTCCCTTCCAGTTAAAGTTGAACTCAGCAGCATCAGCTAGGTTGTGAGTGCTTATAGCGATCGCTAACACTAAAGCAATAGTCGCCACCATCCTAATAGCTCTTTTCGTAAACAGATGTGTCATAGATACAACTTCCAAATAGTTTCTCCTACAATACAATACTTCTCAAAAACAGACTCTTGTGGGTTGGGCAACATCAGGGCGCTGATTATGGAACTTTTATGTGCAACAGAGTTTAAACGCCAAACCCAAGTCATCACCTTAATATAAAAAACAGGAGCGATCGCTATTCTCCAACCCCTAAATAAAAATACCTATTTTGTATGACTATCGAACGACTTCCCCAAAAACACTATCCCAAGGCTGAAATTGGGCGACGAGGTATGGCATTAGGACTTGATTTCCTTGGTGTCTGGTTAGTCAGTTCCCTACTAGGAGGCGGCGATATTGGGATTCAATTTTTGCAAATCCTAGTTTTTGTGATATTTTGGCTGGTTTTGCGGGTGCTAGTGCCATACAACAATCAAGGGCAAAGTTTAGGGCGTTGGGCATTCGATTTAAAGGTGTTGTCAGTCGAAGACGGGGAAGTAGTGGGCAGAATCCCAGATTTGCCTTCATTGGTGAAGCGAGAAGCGATTATCGGCTTGGGTGCGCTTTTAGTGTCAATTGCCCTGAGCAATATTAGAGCCAATCCCACTGCTATACTGCTAGTACTTCCCCTAACAATTGATTGTGGGACTGCCCTCTCTGATACCCAGATGCGGCAAGCTTTACACGATCGCTATTGTAAAACTTTCATCGTTTCGTCGCGTCGTGGCTACTCCCTTGATATAAAAGTTAAAAGATTAGTTGAAAATATGCGGCGGAATGTGAGAAGATAGTCATTTGTGTTAATTCTCTTCAGGCTTCACTGTTTGTAAGATTATGGCTAAGAGTAAAGGTGCCCGCATTATTGTGACACTAGAGTGTACCGAGTGTCGGACAAATTCAGATAAGCGTTCGGCTGGTGTTTCACGTTATACCAGCACCAAGAATCGCCGCAACACCACTAACCGGCTAGAACTGAAAAAGTTCTGCACCCACTGCAACAAACATACCGTTCACAAGGAAATTAAGTAGAGATGAGTTATTTCCGTCGTCGTCTTTCTCCCATCAAGCCAGGAGAACCAATCGATTATAAAGATGTTGATTTATTACGTAAGTTTGTCACCGAGCGGGGTAAAATACTGCCACGTCGGATTACTGGACTAACGTCTCAGCAACAGCGAGAGTTGACATTAGCAATTAAACGTTCGCGGATTGTGGCCTTGTTGCCATTTATCAATGCGGAAGGCTAAAAAGAGGAGAGACGCGATTAATCGCGTCTGTACAGGAGAGACGTGATTAATCGCGTCTGTACAGGAGTTAAGAATCAAAACTCCTAACTCCTAACTCCTAACTTGAAACTATTTAAACTGTTCACCAAAATTAGAGTGCGAGAGTTGTGGAGAAGGGGACGCTAGTTGAATTTAGGGTTCAAGGCGATCGCCGTCTGGGCATCGTAGAACGTCCAGACGGAAAAACCCGCTGGTTTGTGGTAGACGACCGTGGTCAATCCCACAGCCTCGCGCCTAGACAAATAACTTATACAGTTACCAAAGAGACCTACAAGCCCTCAGAGATTGCCAGCTTTTTAGAGCAAGTCAACCCTTATCTAGACCCATCTAGCTTAGAGATAGCTTGGGAATTACTGGTTGAAGATGGGGAAACAGTCACCTCAGAACTGATGGCGAATCTGCTGTTTTCGGAATCAGCCGCGCCTCATTGTTACGCCGCCCATTGCTTGTTATCAGACGACAAACTCTATTTCAAGCAAAAAGGAGACGCTTATGAAGCCCGAACTGCTGCTCAGGTGGCAGAACGCAAACACCAGATGGAAGTAGAGGCATTAAAAGCTAAAGGACAGCAGGAATTCTTAACTCGTGTAGAACAGGCACTCAAAGGTGAAGCAGTAGAGTGGGGGCGGCACGATCGCCAGCGCTTAGAAGGACTAGAAAAATACGCAGCGCTGATAGCTGACACCGTGCGGACGGGGGTTAATTATGACTCCTTAGCTCGCGCTTATCCGCCAAGCGCTCCAGTATTAGAAACGATGACCATGCTGGGACGGCCCACAACGCCCCAAGGGGCCTTTCAACTATTAGTAGATTTGGGTTGCTGGAGTCCTTATGAAAACCTGTTCCTGCGTCGTTCTTCAATTCCGATTCAATTTCCTAATAAGGTATTAGAAGTGGCGCAACAGCGTTTGGATTTCCCGCCGATTGACTCAGATACAAACCGCCTCGATCTGACTCACCTAAAGGTCTACACCATTGATGATGAAACTACCACAGAGATCGACGATGGTCTAAGTTGGGAAGTCATGCCCGATGGACGGGAGCGCCTGTGGGTGCATATCGCCGATCCCACTAGATGGTTAGTGCCGGAAGGTGAATTAGATTTAGAAGCCAGAAAGCGGGGTAGTACAGTTTATTTACCTACGGGGATGATTCCTATGTTCCCAGAGGTATTGGCAACTGGGCCAATGAGTCTAATCCAGGGAAGGGTTTGTTGCGCCCTAAGTTTTGGAATTATTTTAGGCACAACTGGGGGAGTTGAAGATTATAGCATTCATACCAGTTCTATTAAGCCGACTTATCGCCTTACCTACGAAGATGTAGATGAAATGCTGCAATTACGGGTACAGGCAGAACCAGAAATTGCTGCGATCGCAACTTGGGCACAAAAACGCAAAGCTTGGCGTTATGCTCAAGGGGCAATTAGCATCACCATGCCCGAAGCAACGATCAAAGTCAAAGGTGAAGAGATCCACATTGACATTTTGGACGATTCCCCATCACGGCAAGTAGTCGCAGAAATGATGATTGTTGCCGGTGAAGTTGCAGCTCGTTATGGTAAAGCTCATAACATACCTTTACCTTTTCGCGGTCAACCCCAACCGGAATTACCTCCAGAAGAAGAATTACTGCTACTTCCAGCCGGATTCGTTCGCGCTTGCGCTATGCGTCGTTGTATGCCCAAAAGTGAAATGAGCATTACGCCTCTGCGCCATGCTGGTTTGGGTTTGGATACCTACACCCAAGCAACCTCTCCCATCCGCCGCTACAGTGACTTGCTTACCCACTTCCAATTGAAAGCCCATTTGCGCGGTGAAGTTCTGCCATTTTCCGCAGATCAACTTAAAGAAGTGATGATGACTGTCAGCAGCATCACCCAAGAAGTGACGATGGTAGAACGGCAAACTAATAGATATTATGCTCTAGAGTATTTACGCCGTCATCCAGAGGAAACTTGGGAGGTAACAGTGTTGATGTGGCTGCGGGAAGACAGTAACTTAGCCCTAATTTTGATCGAAGATTTGGGTTTGCAGTTACCAATGGTTTTCAAACGTTCTGTGAACTTGGGCGAACAGATAGTAGTGAAAGTTAGCCACGCCGATCCGCAAAAAGATATGATCCAGTTTCAAGAAATAGTTTATCAAGAAGCCCAAACAGCCGCGAATTAATTCGTAATTCGTAATTCGTAATTATTTGATGAAATACTCTTCGTAGTAGCTATCTCATCTTGGAATGAATTCCAAAGAAACGATAATGCCCGATGGTAAGCTGATGTGCATCTAAATTGTATAGTACGAAAACGTAAAATTATTGTAGTGCGGGCATCTTGCGCGTATCGCATATACAAATTAAATACGCAACAGCTTACAATTCAAAAATAGACTAAAGAATTCATTCGCAAATTGCTTTAGATCCTAAAATTAGCGCCAGTGGTAAAAGTTAATTTATTACTGGCTTTGGTTTTTCCCTATCTCCTCACACCGTGCTTTTGCCATCACAGCTTGGATATAATCATTTTTACCATTGGTATAAGCCTCGCGATCGCTCCGAAAACTTGCCGCCAAATCGCGTTTTAAAGCTTCATATCGTTTTGCCTCTTCAGGATGCCTCCTCAGATAGTCGCAAAATAGCTTGCGTTCCCAAAATTCGCTGTTAACCTCGACTATATGAACATGGTGAGTACGTTGCTTTCCGTATGGTGGCATTCCTTTCACAAAAAACATCCGTCCAGGATCTGGGTTTTCACGCCAATAAACGTATCCCAACGATTCCAATATCGGAACAGCAGATTTCGCATCTACTAAGGAACGTACTCCTAGCATGATGTCAATAATTGGTTTTGCGGTCATTCCTGGTACTGCCGTACTACCAATATGTTCAATTTCCACAACTAAGTCATTGCCTAGTGCCTGCCAAAGCCGCTCGGCTTCTTGTGCAAACAAAGTCTGCCACCGTGGGTCATATTCGACTATATTTACTTCATCCATCTGTGAAATTAATTTTGTCTACGGCAGGCGTGGCTAGTTAAATCGTTTACTTAATTTCCATTACAACAATTTTATTAGTATAATAATGGATCGTGTCGAATTAAAGCTATACCATGCCTAAACTCAAGACTCGTAAAGCCGCAGCGAAGCGATTCCGTGCCACCGGCACCGGTAAAATCGTCCGTCGGAAAGCTGGCAAAAGCCACCTTTTAGAACACAAATCTTCCGACAAAAAGCGTAGCATGTCCAAAACCGCCCTTGTACATGAACGCGATGAACTCAACGTGCGCTTAATGCTCCCATATTTGTAAGTCCTTCAGGAAATAAGTTATGACACGGGTAAAACGCGGTAATGTAGCTCGGAAGCGCCGCAGTAAAATTCTCAAACTAGCTAAAGGTTTTCGCGGTTCTCACTCAACTCTGTTTAGAACTGCCAACCAACAAGTAATGAAGGCGCTACGGAGTGCCTACCGCGATCGCAAAAAGAAAAAGCGCGATTTTCGTCGTCTCTGGATCACCCGCATTAACGCTGCTTCAAGACAACACGGCTTGAGCTACAGCCAGTTGATCGGTAACTTGAAAAAAGCTGATATCCAATTAAATCGCAAGATGTTGGCACAATTAGCAGTCCTCGATCCAGCTAGCTTTGGCAAAGTCGCTGAACTAGCAGTTCAAGCTAAAGGATAAAGGTGGCCACGGATGCATAACAGATGTAACAGATGGCAAGTAATTACTCGGTTACATCTGGTATTATCCGCCACTATTTTTTGGATATGTTGCTTTTCCATAGTGGGGACAGGATTCACTGCATCTGCCGCCGAAATGTCAGAAATTCAGCAGCGCGGCTATGTAACTGTAGCTGTCAAAGATAACTTGCGTCCCTTGGGATTTAAAGATGCCAGTGGCAATTTGCAAGGCTTTGAAATTGATTTGGCACAGCGATTAGCACTTGACTTGGTTGGGAAAGCAGATGCTGTCAAATTGAAACCTGTAGCGAATCGCGATCGCCTGTCTGTAGTCTTAGACAAGAAAGTTGATTTTGCGATCGCTAGGGTGACAGCAACCGAGTCACGCAGCCGGATAGTTAGTTTCAGTGTTCCCTACTATTTGGATGGCACTGTATTAGTTACAAAAGATGCCTCTGTGCAGCAGTTGAGCGATTTGGTAAAACAAAAAATTGCTGTACTCAACAACTCCAGCACTATTGCTAAAGTGCGGTTTTATCTGCCAAACGCCGAGTTGGTAGGAGTAAATTCTTATGACGAAGCGCGAGAGCAAATAGAAAGTAATGCCGCTGTAGCCTTTGCCGCAGATACTACCGTTCTAAGCGGTTGGGTGCAACAATATCCTCAATATCGGCTACTGCCAACTAAGCTCTCAACTGAACCCTTGTCTGTAGTTACGCCCAAAGGGTTGCAGTACGATCAGTTAAGACGCAATGTTAATCTAGCGATCGCTCGTTACTTAGAACAAGGTTGGCTCCAGCAACGCTCTCAATATTGGGGTTTACCGTAAATTGGTCATTGGTAATTGGTCATTAGTCATTAGTCATTAGTCAATAACAAATGACAAATAACAAAGGACAAATGACAAATGACAAATAACAAACTTTATAATATTTGTATTTGCAGCAATGGATAACAGTCTAGCCGTTGTTTATCTCTCAATTTTGGTGGTTATACTCACAATTGCGGCCGTGGGTGTTCTTCGCCAGATTTTCAAAACTCGCAAAATTGAAGGCTCCTTTGCGAAATTGCGAAAGAAGTTAGAGAAAGAAAAGGGTACAACTCAAGAATATTATGAGTTAGCCAGTATTTATTCAGAAAAAAAATTGTATTCCCAAGCGATCGCGCTGTTTCAAAAAGCTCTGAAAGCTGCCGAAGAAGAGGAAGAAGAAAATATTGCCCCTATTTATAACGGGCTGGGTTATATTTATTTTACCCAAGAGCAATATGACTTAGCAATTCGTCAGTATAAAGAAGCCCTAAAATCTAAACCAGACTACGTAACAGGGTTGAATAATATTGGACACGCTTATGAGAAGAAAAAATTAACTACTCAGGCGTTACAAAGCTACGAAGAAGCACTAAAGCTCGATCCAAATAACCCTATTGCGAAACGCCGTGCGGAATCATTACGGCGTTTGGTTTCTGCGTAATTGCTGAGAGCTAGCTTAGGGTTTGATGTTCTGGTTGAGATGGAAAATGTTCTCAGGATCATACTGCTTCTTGATCTGTACCAAGCGATCGTAGTTAGAGCCGTAAGCCGCCGCGACACGATCGCCCTCCTCTTCAGTCATGAAGTTAATATAGACACCAGCAGAGGCATAAGGTGCAGAAGCTTGGAAAAACTCACGTGCCCAGGCAATGCCTATCTCATCGTGCGCTACATCATCCCATCGTCCATGCACGTTAAGCACAAACTTCGCATCCCGATGGTAATATGCCGTGGCATCTGGCGAGACGCGGTTGGATGCCCCGGCAATAAATCCTATGAAGATTTCGCACTGTGGTGAGGGTAGCTTGCTTGCGAATTCCACGATCGCATCCAGTACTCCATCATGTAACTCTGTGAAATTATGAGATTTCCAGTAGTTCCTAGCACCACGTGTAAGCAAGGGGTCAAAAGCTTGCTGCCATTCTACGTAAGGCTGAACACCGATGTGTTCGCCATAGGCATCACCAAAATTACGTAGAGGTTCGATCAGTTTCTCACCCTCTACAATATCACCTACATAAAAGACAGCCAGCACGACTACCTCTTTGCCATGCACATTCACAGGAAGAAAAGGCAGTGGCGGAGCCTTGCGAAGTACTACCCATACATTGAGTTCTTCGGGGGCTGATTCAGCAAATTTCTGATACTGTGTCAGTACTTGTTTGGCTTGGCTAAACGGAAAAACGATCAACCCAGCCAATATTTCAGGACCCACAGGATGAAGAGCGAATTCAAACTCAGTTACGATCCCAAAGTTCCCGCCGCCACCTCGAATCGCCCAGAAAAGGTCAGCGTTTTCGTTTTCGCTTGTTCGTATCTTATTCCCATCTGCTACGATCGCTTCCGCAGAGACAAGATTATCGATCGTCATGCCGTACTTACGCGTCAACCAACCAAAACCGCCACCCAAGGTAAGACCTGCTATACCAGTGGTTGAATTAATTCCCACTGGAGTAGCTAACCCATGCACCTGTGCCGCTTTATCAAAATCAGCAAGTGTGGCACCTGGTTCGACATAAGCACGCCTCTTGTGAGCATCAATGCGGACATTCGTCATCTTTGAAAGATCAATCATCAGACCGTTATCACATACAGCGTTCCCTGCGATGTTATGTCCAGCGCCCCTGATTGATATTTCCAGCCCGTTCTCTCGCGCAAATGTGATTACATGGGGAACATCATCGGCTTCTGCACACTGCACGATGACAGCAGGTCTGCGATCGATCATCGCATTCCATATTTTGCGAACTTCGTCATAACTCGGATCATCAGGAAGCACCACATGACCCTTCACATTGGTCTTCAGCCCCTCAATCGTTTCATTCAGTAGCGTCATGGTATTCTCCTACTGTTTTAAAAGTAATGCTTAAGTCAACGATACAATCTCTTACCTTTCTATAAATATTTGTATGAAAAGTTAGTAAAAACTTACTTAATACTTAATTAAAAGTTACTCTAAATAACAAAAAGAAATAGTGGGTTTTTGTAAAAACCCTCGAAAAGGGATTAGGGATTTTATCAATTTCCGAATCTGAAGTAATCGACCCTAACTAAATCAGGTACAGAAATGATTTCCTGCCTACGTCCATCTGCATCATAACCAAGAACTAAACCGAATCCTGGATTTTGAACTCGATAGCGATCGCCACGTCTAAGAGAATATTCTCCTAGTAAATATCTAGAGTCAATGGCAGGATCAAACGCATCATAATCAAGCATAAGCTGACGTGGAAAATTCCAGATATTGCCAATCTCTTCGGCTGTTACTTGGCGACGACGCGACCAGAAGTATGCTATTTGTTGGGCTTCGGAGTACTCATCATCTTCGAGATCATCATCATCTTCAAGATCATCTGGGTACGGAAACAATAGATATCGCTGCGACTGAATTCCATATTCATTAGAATCGTCAGTTAACTCACCATCTGACCCCCTGAAGTATTCAACCAATTCTCCACCCTCAAATAAGTCATAGCCGATTTCGCAAGCACTGTCGCTTACAAGCAAACTGATAACTGCTTGTCCTAACTGTTTGGAAAGTTGAGCTAACTCGTTTGATTCCAAAATTGATGGATAAGACAGATCGGCAGCAATCAGAATCGACCAAGGGTGTCCAACTAGTTGATAGGCGAACACAACAAAACCGTCTAACACTTCGATTTCCGCTCCCATGACATTACGCTGGGATGCGATCGCTTTTTCAGCAAGAGCATCAGATAGCTGATTTAATGGTACTTTCACAAGTACAACTGCATCATTTCGATCGATTGATTCAATACCTCGCCTTTCAGACCAAGGGCGTGTAAAATGCTCTGCTGCCTCACGCATGAATTGCTCGTCCATACTGTTGTCTTTCATTGATCTCGATCCAGTTGACCTCTTTTGATAAATTATGAGCTACATCAACTGGATTAAGGAATATATTGGGTTTCGCTACTGGGGACACTATCAAGAAATTAATTTAGCTTTAGCTTTTTAATTTATCGGGTTTCAGACTTCGGCTTAGAAATAGATAACTATACGTCTTTTGTAAGAATGTAAAAGATGATTAAACGGCTAAGGCGTTTTTCGTGGCTAGCTATTGCCATAATTGTTTTTATTTCTCTCTCACTTGGATTAACGGGAATATTGACGGCTCAACAGCCTTCGATTTCCCATCCTCTCACTTCACTAACCGAGGTAGAAATTAGTACAGCCGTTTCGATCATCCAAAGAGAAAAAACTTTGAGCGAAATGGCAGCTTTTCCACTTATCGCTTTACAAGAACCAGATAAAGAAGAAGTTCTGAAATTTACACCCGGTAAAGCTTTTGGACGAAAAGCTTTTTTGGTAATCTATGAGCGATCGCTCAATAAAACATACGAAGGTATCGTCGATCTAAAAAGCAAAACTTTAAATTCCTGGAAAGAAATCCCCTCTGTTCAACCTGCGATCGTCGCTTCAGAATATGAACTTGCAACTCAGGTAGTTAAAGCCGATCCTCGATGGCAAAAAGCGATGCAAAGGCGGGGAATTACCGATTTTGATCGAGTCAAAATCACTTCATGGGCCCCAGGAATCCTGAGTCAACAGGAAGAAGCAGCAGGTAATCGTCTTTGCCGCAGTCTATCTTACTACCAGGGACAACACTGGAATTATTACGGTAGTCCCATTGAAGGAGTAGTAGCAACGGTCAATTTAAACACAGGTAAAATCGTCAGTTTCGTTGATCGGGGAAACGTACCTTTCTCTAAAGAAAACTGGAACTATGACGTAAAATCTTTAGGGAAATTACTTTCAGCACCTAAAGTATTAAAACTTCTCCAACCTAATGGTAAAAGTTTTCAAATCAAAGAGAATGAAATTAGCTGGCAAGGTTGGAAGTTTCGGTATTTAATGCATCCCCGTAGTGGATTGGCATTGTATCAAGTGACATACGATGACGGGAAAAATGTCAGACCAGTTTTATACCGAGCTAGCATATCGGAGATGGTAGTTCCTTACGGCGATCCAAATCCCACTTGGTCGTTTAGGAATGCATTTGATGTTGGGGAATATAATCTTGGTCTACTAGCAAATACGATGGAGTTAGGTAAGGAAATTCCTGAAAACGGTTTTTTGCTGGATGCTGTATTTGCGAATGAGCAAGGAGAACCTTATAAGATACCAGGGGTTGTCGGGATCTATGAACGCGATCGCGGAATGCTGTGGAAACACTATGATTACAATACTCGGCGTAATGATGTCCGTCGCAGTCGAGAATTAGTCATAACGATGACTACGGCTGTTGACAATTATGATTACAGCCTTAATTGGATTTTTCACCAGGATGGGACTTTGGAAGTCCAAAATGAGTTAACAGGTATCGTCCTGGCGCAAGGAACGGCTGCCCAAGAGCAATCTGAGGATAATTCTTATGGTCGGCTAATCGCTAAAAATATCTTTGGAGTAAATCACCAGCACTTTTTCAACTATCGCCTGGATTTCGATGTCGATGGTCAAGCTAACTCTGTGATGGAAATGAACGTGAAAGCTTTGCCGATGAATGAGAAAAATCCATTAGGAAATGCGATCGCAGTTGCAGAAACCCCACTCACAAAAGAAACGGCTGCTGTGCGCGATTTGGATATGAAAAGCAGTCGGGAATGGATGATTGTGAGTGCAGACAAGAAAAATACATTAGGGGCTGCACCTGGATATATGCTGATGCCTGAAGGAAATTCTATATTTTTCCCAGTGGAAGGCTCGAAAATCCGTCAACGGGCAGAATTTGCAACTCATCACGTTTGGGTGACAAAATATAAGCCTACTGAACTCTATGCTGGGGGCGATTATCCCAACCAAACTCAACCAGGACAGGGTTTGCCAAAATATATTGCCGACGATGAACCCTTGATGGGTGAAGATATCGTACTGTGGTACACAATAGGCGTAACTCATATTCCGCGATCGGAAGATTGGCCTGTGATGCCTGTTCACCAAGTTGGCTTTAAGCTAGTCCCTAGAGGATTCTTTAGCCGGAATCCAGCGATAAATTTGCCTGAGTAAAATATTTATTTGCTCAAGTTTTCTCCCTTCAGTTTTTTTGTCATGTCTAAAGGGAGCAACTTGAATGCTGATAAACTTATATAGGTCAAATACAGGCACTTGTTAAAATAGGATATCTAATGAACTTTCCAGAAATTAATATTCCCGGTAATGGCAAGCTGCACGCTCGTTTAATTACTTCCTTGGGTGAAATTGTAGTTCGTTTGGAAGAAGAGCGAACCCCCAACACCGTCAAAAATTTTGTTGGTCTAGCAACCGGAACAATCGACTGGAAAGACCCTAAAACTGGTGAATCTGGTAAGGGAACTCCAGCTTACGATGGAGTTCGCTTTCACCGGGTCATCCCAGATTTTATGATTCAGTGTGGCGATCCCCTGAGTCGTTATCTAGATACAGCCAACCGTTGGGGTACTGGTGGCCCGGGATATCAATTTGAGGATGAGTTTCATCCTGAATTGAGACATACTGGTGCAGGTATCCTGTCAATGGCTAATGCTGGACGCGGTACAAATGGTTCGCAATGGTTCATTACAGAAGCACCAACACCTCACCTTGACAACAAACACAGTGTTTTTGGTGAAGTTGTCCAAGGTCTAGATATAGTCAGCAAGATCGCTAATGTGCCTACCAGTAGAGATCGTCCGAATCAAGAAGTGGTCTTACAAAAAGTAGAAATTTTTCGCCAGTAATTAACACCTCTCTAGATTAATTTCTACTCCCTCGAATGAACAAATCGCGCTAGTTATATTCCCCAATTTTTTCCTTGTTTAAGGAGGGTTAGGGGGATATTAATACTACAACCTGATTCTTTACAAACATCCTCTGAGAGGATGTTTGTATTTTTTGAAAAGTTATACATAAATTTTCTAAATTGATTGGTGATATTTAATACACTTTCTTTGTCATGCTGCGCCAAACCCTTTTAAATTCTTTCTTTCTTCGTGTCCTACCCTGCGGGAAGCCCTTCGGGTTCAGCAGTCACTCATGGGGGAAACCCCCTTGGCGCTAGCCTCTCCCTTTGGGAGAAGACCGCGCTGCTTCACCGCTCCGCGTCTATGTGTCCAACTCTTACGAGACGCTGCGCGAATGCGGTTCGTTTTTCTTTCTTTTTTTTGTACTTAAATATGATTTAGCCCATCTTCATACAGAATTGGCATAACATACCACCCCAAATTGAAAGCAAATTTGCCGAAAAATTAAGATTTATTTTAAAAAAGCAACAGTAATCTTGTTAAATTCAGAAGCTAGATTCTAATCAGGAACAAGGTTTGAGCGATGCCTACGTCTACATACCGCAGCTAAAACCCTTACAACTCTTCACTTCATCAGGGATACAACTTTTGAGACAATCAGAAACGATTTAATAATAATCAAGCACTTATAGTCCATTCTTATCGGACTCCGTGTTATTTCTGTTGAAAAGGGAGAACACAAACATGAAATTGGCTTACTGGATGTATGCAGGCCCAGCCCACATCGGCACTCTGCGAATCGCTAGTTCTTTTAAAAATGTCCATGCGATCATGCACGCCCCCATTGGCGATGATTACTTTAACGTCATGCGCTCCATGCTATCGCGGGAGAGGAATTTCACTCCGGTAACAACCAGTGTCGTCGATCGCAACGTTTTGGCGCGTGGTTCCCAAGAGAAGGTGGTTGATAACATCGTCCGCAAAGATGCCGAGGAACACCCCGATCTGATTGTGTTAACTCCCACTTGCACCTCCAGCATTTTGCAAGAGGATTTGCACAACTTTGTCGAACGGGCGCAACTGGAAGCCAAAGGAGACGTAATGCTAGCGGATGTGAACCACTACCGCTACAACGAACTCCAAGCCGCCGATCGCACTTTGGATCAAATTGTCCAATACTATATTGAAAAAGCGCGGAAACGGGGCGAATTGGCAGAGGGTAAAACTGCAAAGCCCTCGGTGAACATTATCGGTACTACTACCCTTGGTTTCCACAATAATCACGACTGCACCGAACTGAAAAGGCTGATGGCTGACTTGGGAATTGAGGTAAATACCTTAATTCCTGAAGGCGCTTCGGTGAATGACTTGAAGAAGATGCCAAAAGCTTGGTTTAACCTCATACCTTACCGCGAACTCGGTTTAACCACCGCTCGTTACCTGGAAGAACAATTTGGCACACCTTATATAGACATTACTCCAATGGGTGTAGTGGAAACTGCCCGTTGTATTCGCAAGATTCAGCAGGTAATTAACGCTCAAGGTGCAGAAGTTGACTATGAAAACTTCATCAATGAGCAAACCTTGCATGTCTCTCAGGCTGCTTGGTTCTCCCGTTCCATTGACTGTCAAAACTTGACTGGTAAAAAAGCTGTAGTCTTTGGTGACAACACCCACGCCGCCGCCATTACCAAGATTCTGGCGCGAGAAATGGGGATTCATGTTGTTTGGGCTGGAACCTACTGTAAATATGATGCAGATTGGTTCCGCGAACAGGTGAGCGAGTATTGCGATGAAGTGCTAATTTCCGAAGATCATGGTGAAATTGGGGATGCGATCGCTCGTGTCGAACCCTCTGCCATTTTCGGAACCCAAATGGAACGCCACGTTGGTAAGCGTTTGGATATTCCCTGCGGCGTAATTGCAGCACCAATCCACGTCCAAAACTTCCCCATTGGTTACAAACCATTTATGGGTTACGAAGGCACGAATCAGATTACAGATTTGATCTACAATTCCTTCACTTTGGGAATGGAAGATCACCTATTAGAAATCTTCGGTGGTCATGATACCAAAGAAGTAATTACTAGAGGAATTTCTGCTGATTCTGATTTGAATTGGACAAAAGATGGTCAAGTAGAATTGAATAAGATTCCGGGATTTGTGCGCGGTAAAGTGAAGCGTAATACTGAAAAATTTGCCCGCGATCGCGGTTTCAAAGAAATCAACGCTGAGGTATTGTACGCCGCGAAAGAAGCTGTCGGGGCTTAGTTTTTTAGCCGACAAATAAAAATTAGTGGGGAGTTAAGAACAATCTTGACTCCCCGTTTTTATGGTGTATTGATTATAAATAACATAATGAAAATACCATCAGGTTTAATCATTCAAGATGAGAAAATAACTAAATACCTACTTGTTTATCAACCTAAAAGTGATAAATCAAGATATCTAGCTTTAGCAGGATATAATCTTGATAACTGGGAACTTCTTAAGAACGATATAATAAATGCTGTAGAAAGTTCTGAAATTGCAAAAGTTACCCCTAGTGACTGGGGGACTCAGTTTGAGGTTCAAAGCGAGTGGTCTGGGCCTAATGGTCGATTAATTAAGGTAATTACTATCTGGCAACAAGATGAAGAAACAGAACTTGTTAGATTTATTACACTATATCCTGAAAAATCACGGGAGAATTAAACGATGACAACAGCTAGTTTATTTCAGTGGGTAGAACTTAAGCAAGATGTTCCTAATAGCCCTATAAAAGCTGGTAATAGGGGGGTTGTATTGGATCATTTACGTCCTACTAAAACTCAGCAAGAGCCAGGATATATTTTAGAAGTTTTTAAGGACGGTGAAACTCTAGATGTTGTTTCTGTGCCTATTTCCTGGGTCAACCCTCTACCTGAAACCTGGGGAAGTATTGAACATGATATAGCGGTATGCATTTGAATGAGATACGAACTTGTGTACTATAGGTTTGATTTACTGAATTTAAGAGTTACTTGGAAGACTTGATACTGGTTCTACGTATTCAGTGATGCAATAGCAACAATGAGTAAACCAGTGATGAATATCTTGAAGAGAGACTTGTTGAAAAGCCCTGTTAATGGCTTGAGCTAAATCATGATAGGTGCGAGGAGCGATAGAACGAATAAATTCTTTAACCTTTGACCAACAGTTTTCAATGGGGGAGAAGTCAGGGGAATAGGAAGAGAGAAAGTGTAGAGTAGCTCCCAATACTGCTCGGTTAAGCATTTTTAACTCGGAATCGGGTTTGGGGAAAAGGGTAAAGGGTAAGGGTTAAAGGTTTTTTCTTTCCCTTTTCCCTTTCCCCTTTTCCCCAAAACCCGAGAAGTATT
>NZ_NOLK01000064.1:0-28252 GCF_002245985.1 Nostoc sp. 'Peltigera membranacea cyanobiont' 232 | reverse complement strand
CTGTTGCCCCCACAATAGCAATAGAAGCGACAACACCCCGCAATGCGATTGCACCGATGACGCTCACATTCCGACCTCGTTGTTGAGGACGAGTCCCATAAGCTCTTTGTCCTGATAGGGCCCGTCCCAATACTTCTCGGGTTTTGGGGAAAAGGGGAAAGGGAAAAGGGAAAGAAAAAACCTTTAACCCTTACCCTTTACCCTTTTCCCCAAACCCGATTCCGAGTTAAAAATGCTTAACCGAGCAGTATTGGGGCAGATTTAGTGTAGAGATTATTTTAAAACTTCAAAAGCCCTACCATTAAGCAATTTCAGCAGTCCAAACTCCCACTCGCGGGGTTTTTCTTGGAATTAGTGATATCTATGACGAGCTTATACGCAAGCAAATCTACTAAGCCTGTAATGCCTTAAACCACTTATTCAAAACGCTGCTAATGGTTTTCTTAATCTCATGCTTACGATTCCACTTCTGGAATGCCATTTCATACTCTTCACCTTTGACTTGAAAGGTATTCCAGACATCCAACCCTACAGGTAATCCGCAAAATAGCAAAATGTATAGCGACCAAGAAATTCCACCACCAGTAATTAAATCAAGCAGTATAAAAAAGCCATTAAGGATTGCGTAATTCCCTAAACGTTTCTGAAATCTTCTGATGCGGTAAGTGTCAAAAGCTTTTCGTTGTTGAACTTGACCTTGTTGTACTAGCCAATCGCGTTCTGCTAATTTTAAAGAATCAGGTGAAATTTCTAACTCGGCAGCAATTTCTAATATATGCTCGTAAGAAAATTCTGTATCTTTGTCATTAGCTTGACGAGCGATCGCTAAGTGCAGAATTTGGTGTACATCTTCTTGGCTATAAGAGCGGATGCTTTGAGGTTCAAACGCCGTCATAATTCTTTCTCTTAATATTACTTTTAATAGAAATTTGCTGCCCGATAGATTTTAAGCAGCTACGCCAGTACTCTTTCTATTATCTCTACATTAGCAAATCTGAATGTTGTCGCGCGTCTAAATGTATTGGATTTTTAACTTTGCTCGGATCTACTCAGGACTCAGCAATACTAAACTGTGGTTGTCGATAGGTGTAAATATCTTGAATAACTTGCACCTAAGCTACAGGTAACTTACCAGCATTGGGCATTGCTTATTTCTCCCCCACTCCCCTCAATATAAAGACTCTCCAAACATCCGATCCTATTGGGATGCAGCAGAGCATAATAACGAAAGAACAAGCATTAATAAGGATGTAACCCAATGGTTGAAGAAAATGGATCGATTCGTACCCTATCGGTTGATATTGGTGGTAGTGGCGTTAAAGCTATGGTTTTAGATATTACGGGGACTCCTGTAACAGAAAGAGCGCGTTTAGATACACCTCAACCTGCTACACCGGAGGTTGTAATTAATGCAATTGTTGTCTTAGCTGCGGCTCAAGGTGAATTTCATCGCGTTTCGGTCGGTTTTCCTGGTGTGGTGCGGTGTGGAGTCACAGAAACGGCGGTAAACTTACATCCAGATTGGATTGGATTTGATTTGGAAACAGCATTATTAAAACATTTAAATAAACCTGTACGGGTGATTAATGATGCAGACATGCAGGGGTTGGGTGCGATCGCAGGTAAAGGTGTAGAACTGGTGATTACTCTGGGTACAGGGTTTGGTTCGGCTTTATTTGCAGACGGAAAGCTAGTACCAAATATGGAAATGGGGCATCATCCGTTTCGCAAAGGAGAGACTTTTGAGCAGCAGTTAGGGCGTGCAGAGTTAGAAAAAATTGGTGATAAAAGATGGAATAGGCGTTTAGAAAAGGCGATCGCATCCTTGCAACATCTGTTCAATTATGATTACCTTTACATTGGCGGCGGTGAAGCTGTCAGAGTGAATTTCCAGTTACCGTTAAATGTGAAACTCATCCCCAATATCACTGGTTTATTAGGCGGTATTGCTTTGTGGCGAGATGAAAAAAGGTAAAAAGTTTTTCTAAGTAATGTCTCCCACAGGCTTACATATAGACGGTGCTGCGGGAAGCCACTCCGTGTCTATGCGTCCTTAGCGATAGTCTGCGGTAAGCCGCTTTGTACCTACGTTAAAAAAAATTGAATTTGGCAAATAGTTTTAGCCTTAACTCAACTGTATTGCCCTATAATTTTGGAATATCAGGAAGTCTACGCCTGTGGTCAAGCTTACATTAATTGCTGGAACAGATATATTATTTGTGGTCACACCTTTGACATAATCTTGCAATATCTTTGTCAATAGAATCTGTAATAGTTAGCTCATCAAACTGTTTAACGGAACTAGGCAGGCAATCCCTGCCTTTTTTATTCAATGTCCTCCAGTACTGCATTCTCTTGCTATTTAATTATGGGCGATTTCCCTTTACCTGAGAATTACTAAGAGAAAAACCTCGACGCGTAGGTTTAATACTAGCTAATTCCACCTGAAAACTTACCTTGTCGGTCATTTCCCCGCTTCTTGCTTCCAAAGTCCACTTACCCGAACGCAAATTCCAAAATAAAGAATTAGCTGAGTTTGTATCTAACTTTTCGCCATTTAGCCACCATTCAACAGGCATAGATTTATTTCCCGCTAGCTTAAATTCGAGTTTTTGCTTCGCTTCTTCACCTGGATATAGTAAGAATAAATCGCCATTATGGGGAGATAAAATTCTGAAATTGTTAGAAACAAAACTTGATTGCTGTTGTTTTGCCAACCACTCATTATACTCTGGTGGTAAATTAAATTGATTGTCACCTTCGTAGGCAATTTTATCTTCTGGGTAGAAATATTCCTGCACCACTGAGGTACAATTTGGTGTCGGTCGCAACCCCGAAATCGCACAAATAGGTAATTGCACTAAACCTTCTGGAGATGGAAAAGCTGCTGGTTCTTGACGTTCGTGCAGGTGTAACATAATCCGATTCCACAAAGGTGCAGCCCCTGTCACACCTGAAACTTGTCGCATCGGTTCGCCGTTGAAATTGCCTACCCAAGTAGCAACGGTGTAATCAGTAGTGAAGCCAACTGTCCAAGTATCCCGAAAATTGGAAGAAGTGCCAGTTTTAACAGCAACAGGAAAAGGCAAATTTAACACAGAGTCTACACCAAAGGCTGTTGCACGAGCATGATTATCACTGAGTATGTTAGTAATTAATTGCCATATCGTCGTTGAATTTTGAATTTTACATCTTACATTTGGTGCGTTTTCAGCGCAACTTGGATTTTGAATTGGGGAATCGGAAAATGTGCTGACTATTGGGGTAGCATCTCCAAGTCGTGCTATGGTCAGGTAGGCACGGGCTAATTCCCATAAACTGACTTCGCCACTACCCAGAGTCAAACCCAAACCATAATGTTCTGGGCTTTGATTGAGGTGTTCAAATCCGAGTTGATGCAGTCGTTCTAAGAAAGTTTCCACACCTACTTTCTCTAATACCCTCACTGCGGGTACATTCAACGAATTTGCTAAAGCTATTCGCACCCGCACAGGGCCAAGAAAGCGTTCGGTGTAATCGGTTGGGCTATAAAGTCTCGCACCGGGAATTGCATAACGGGCGGGCACATCTGCCAAAATTGTATTTGGGCGAATTAAGCCTTTTTCTAAAGCTAATTCATACACAAAAGGCTTGAGGGTAGAACCTGGTTGACGTAGCGCCTGCACTCCATCATTGCGTCCTAATTTGGCTTCGTTAAAGTAATCAGGCGAACCGACATAAGCCAATACTTCACCAGTGTGGTTATCAATCACCAACGTAGCTGCATCATGAACATTATTAGTGGCTAGGGAAGAAATCACCTGTTGTACCTGTGCTTCGACAAACTGCTGTAAAGGGCGATTTATAGTCGTGCGGATGGGGAAATTTTCTGCTGTTTGCGCCTTATCAAACTGATTGGCTAACCAAAATAAAAAGTGTGGTGCGGCGATAATTCCCTGTGGGCGGGACTGAAACACAACTTTTTCGGTGTGTGTTCGGGCTGCGTAGCTTGCCGCCGTAGGCATCGCCTCATTTAGATACCCTTCCTGTACCATCCGATTAAGGACGTATTTTTGTCGCTGCTTTAACCGTTCCCAATGTTCATAAGGGTTAAAGTATGTGGGATTATTGGGAATAGCAGCCAACAAACTAGCTTGGGCAAGATTTAACTCACTAGCTGGTATGGAAAAATAAGTCTGCGCGGCTGCTTCCACACCATATATATTTCCTCCCATTGGCAGCCGATTAATATATGCAGAGAGAATTTCATCTTTATTCATCCCTGCTGCTAACCGCCAAGATAGCCAAATCTCACTCAGTTTACCAGAGAAACTGCGAGGCACAGGATCTAACATCCGCGCCAACTGCATAGTAATAGTAGAAGCGCCGGAAACAATTCGTTTGGCGTGCATTGCTTCTTTGCCGGCGCGGATAACAGCTTTCATATCCAACGCCCCATGATGGTAAAAGCTGCCATCTTCGGCGGCTAAAATGGCATGGATAAATTGGGGCGAAACTTGATTTAGCGAGACTACTGATGTATGTTCTTGGTCACGGGTGAGCAATGTTCCTAATGGTAAACCATTGCGATCGCTAAATTGCATTGCCAGTTGATTTTGGGCAATATCTGCGGCCCGAACGGGTGCAAAATAAGGTACTAAGCGGATAATTAGGCAGATTACCAGCACAGCGAGGAAAAATTTGCTACCGTGCTTAAATTGGAGTAGCGATCGTAAAATTAGTTTCATCAGGGAATCCCTGCCCAAGAAAACCTACCTTAATTTTGACGCAGCGATTACATCTACATCAGCAAATATGTCAAATCCTTAATAATTTATTTTAAATCACTTAGCAGATGGGAATTAATATTTGCAGAACTCAAATACTTATTAATAGTTAAGAATTGTAGTGATTTTTCGGAACAATCACAGGGGATTGGTTATCTATGTAAATAAACATAGTTAAATGCAAAATCTTGGTAAAAAATAGTTGCCTGAGATCCTTTATTTAGTCTTAGCATTACCAACTCAATGAGGTAATACAAACTTTTACTTGTTATAATTTGTGATTTTTTTATTTTGAATTCCTAAAAAATATGATTAAAAAATTTTTACTCCGTTCCTACCATAAAATTCTCTATTTCTTCCTTCGCGTCCTTCGCGGTAGCCTGCGGCAAGCCGTTCGCGTAGCGTCTCGTAGAGAAGCGTCTACGTTAAAAAAAATTACCCATTCCTCACGCCAGAAAAGAAGAATACAGTTTATTCTTCTCTTTACATTCATGCTAGCGATGACAGGGTGTAATTTTTTTAGTATCAACTCAACTAAAGAACAACTCCCAGTAGTATCCCCACTCACACCACCAAAATTACCAGACTGGATTGAACAAATAAGTCCCATTGGCGATGCCAAACCTCTCAACCAAATCCGCATCCGTTTTAAAGAAGCTTTAATCCCAGTTGAAAGTCTCGACAGTCCAGAACAGCAAAAATTATTAGAAAAATTTGCACTTTGGCCGCCTTTACCCGGTCAATTTCGCTTTTTGACACCGCGCATGGTGGGTTTTCAAGCTGAAAAAGCATTGCCAATAGCCACAAGATTTCAAGTCACTCTCAAAGCAGGTTTAGCCGACTTAAAAAATCATCGACTAGACAAAGATTTACCGTGGACTTTCAACACCGAATCTATCAATCTAACTAATTTACCCGGTGTCAATCCCATTGAGAAGGGTGATATCGAACCAATTGATTTACAACAAAAGCTACAATTTACTTCCAATGTAGAATTAAATTTAGCTTCTGTACAAGAACATTTACAGTTAATTCCTCAAGGACAAAACAAGGGTGTCGGCTTCAAAGTCGAATTAAACAAAGAAGAAAAACCAGTAAAAAATGAAGAAGATCCTTTAGAAAAATTTGACCCTTCAGCCCGCAATTTGATTTATAACCTTATCCCACAGCAAAATCTCGAAAAAGCAACCCCTTATCGCCTAGTCTTTTCTCCTGGAATACTCCCTGCTTATGGTAATCTCCCTACAGAGAAAGAATTTGCCAGTAAGTTAGTAACTTATTCGCCTTTGGCATTCCAGAAAATTAATTTTTACGGACAGCCAGATTCAGGTGGAACTTTTGGACGATTTATTAAAGGCAGTCCTCAGCTAGAATTTAATAACGTTTTACTGGCAGATTCAGCCAAAGAAAGTATTACTATTAATCCAGCACCAAAAGACATTTCGAGAATCCTCCAAATAAATGATGAAGATAAAATTGTCGGCATCAATCCTTATGCACTAGAACCTGCCAAAACTTATACAATTACTATTGGCGGAAATCTCAAAGATAAGTTTGGACAGACTTTGGGTAAACCTGTAACGCTTAAATATGATACTGGAGATTTAGCCGGGGATATCTGGGTACCATCAGATTTGAACATTTTCCCGACAGATAAAAATTTGCAGCTAAATATTACTACAGGAAATCTCCCAGAATCTAAATACAAAGCAGCTTATCGAGCAGTTAAACCAACAGATTTAGTTTATTTTAATAATAGTAATGATTTATTACCCCAACCATCTGATTGGCAAAGCTTTAAGGTATCGGGTAAGAAAAATCAATCAGTCGATATTGCTGTTCCTCTGCGGGAAAAAATAAGTGCAGCAACAGGAATGTTAGCTTATGGAGTGCAAGCCCGTACTAATAAATATCAGGAAAATGGAAAGGAACTGTGGCGAGAACCTACCACTTATGGCTTAGTTGAATTGACGAATTTGGGCGTATTTACTCAATGGTTCCCTGAGTCAGGCTTAATTCGCGTCAATCATCTGACAGATGGTTCGCCAGTTCAAGCGGCAACTGTGGAAATTTATCAATCAAAATTACAAGCAAAATCTCGCCCCGAACCGGTACCTTGTGCAACTGGTAAAACTGATGAAAATGGAATTTTTAGAATTGTTCGTGAACGATTACAGCAATGTTATTCTGGCAATGAAAGTTCTAGTAAATCACCACAATTATTAGTAATTGCCCGTGAGAATCAAGATTGGGCATTCGCTAGAACCGAAGAATATAGCGGTGTTTATGGCTACGGGATTGATGCAGGTTGGCAAGATGGTAAGCCAGAATCACGCGGGATAATTTTTTCAGACAGACAGTTATATCAACCAGGTGAAAAAGCTTGGTTAACTGGGTTTGCTGGCTTCTTGCAAAATGGCACAATTCAGCAAGATAAAAATGCCGTTTACCAATTAACTTTGGTAAATCCTGATGGACAAAAGACCAACTTAGGTACACAAACTACAAATGAATTTGGCACGTTTTCTCTGGAATTGCCAATTAAAACTACTCAGCGCTTAGGCTACCATACAATCCAGGCTAAGGGTAAAAATGGACAAGAACTTTCTGGTGAATTTCGGGTAGCTGAGTTTAAGCCACCGAACTTTAAAGTCGAACTCAACCTAGATAAAGAGTTTGCTTATATTGACGATAAAGTTGATATTAATGCTACCAGTAATTATTTATTTGGTGCGCCTGTAGAAGGTGGAGAAGCAAAATATTTTATTACTCGCCAACAGGCTAATTTTATTCCCAAAGGTTGGGACGAATTTACTTTTGGTCGGCAATGGCTATGGCCGGAAGAATCTCCTAGTATATCTAGTGATGTGTTACAAACTAATGCCCAGCTAGATGCTAATGGTAAAAGTAGTCAAACTGTGAGTGTGGCTAATGATTTGCCATATCCTATGACTTACCAAGTAGATGTGCAAGTTGCAGATGTTTCTAATTTATCTGTAGCGAATTCCAAAACTTTTACAGCCTTACCAAGTAATCGTCTAATTGGGTTAAAAAGTAATTTTATTACTGATGCGGGTAAGGCTTTCCCTATTGATGTGGTTGTTACCGACCCTACAGGAAAAGCGATAACAGGTCAACGAGTGCGCCTGGAATTACAAGAGATTAAATATAGTAGCGTCACCGAATTAGTTGAAGGTAGCCGAACGCCAAAAAATCAAGTTGAATATAAAACAGTCGGACAAGCAGAAATTACATCTGCTAGCAATCCACAATCGGTAAGTTTGACAGCACCAGAATCTGGTTCATACCGAATTAGAGTTAATTTTAGTGATGCCAAATCCGAATTAAGTGCCACAGATTTACAAATTTGGGCAACTGGAGAAAATCCAGTTTTTTGGGGTTCCAAAGAAAAAGATGTCTTAGAGGTTAAGCTAGATAAAAAAGAGTTTAAACCTGGTGAAACTGCTACTGTACTAATTCAATCTCCCTATCCAGATGCAGAATTGTACTTTGCTGTGATTAAAGACAAACCTCTTTATCAGCAGATTACCAAAGTTCAGGGAGGCACACCACAAATTCAGTTTAAAGTTACACCAGAAATGCTACCAAATGCAGCCATTGAAGCTGTATTAGTCAGACAAGGTAAACCTATAAGCCAAGTAGAAGCAGGAAGTTTAGATAACTTGGTGAAGATTGGTTTTACTCCTTTTAAAGTTAACTTAGAAGATAAGTATTTAAAACTGCAAGTTAAGCCAGTGCAAGCATCATTAGAACCTGGTGCAGAAGAAACGGTACAACTAGAACTAAAGGATAATCAAGGTAATCCTAGCAAAGGACAGTTTACAGTCATGGTGGTAAATGAAGCGGTGTTACAACTTTCTGGTTATCGCCCGCCAGATTTGGTAGATACAGTTTATGCAGAACAGACAATATCTACCCGCTTTAGTGATAATCGCCCAGATGTTATATTACAAGCACAAGATGTAGCTAAACCCAAAGGTTGGGGTTATGGTGGTGGTTTCTCAACTGGTGCAGCAAATACTCGCACTCGCACCGATTTTAAAGCCTTAGCTTACTACAACGGTTCTATCCTCACCGATGCTAACGGTAATGCACAGATAACTTTTAAACTCCCGGATGACTTAACTACATGGCGAGTTATGGCTGTGGCCACCGATGGAAATCTGCGTTTCGGGAATGGAGACGCGACGTTTATCACCACCAAGCCACTACTAACTAATGCCATTTTGCCACAATTTGCCCGTCCAGGCGATCGCATCCTTGCCGGTTTATCCGTCACCAACAACACCGGGAATCCAGGAAATCTCTCAATAAATGGCGAACTTAGCGGTAATGTCAAGTTTGCTGACAAAAACCCCACAACTACTACTTTGCAAACCAAAGCTGAATCTGCAACTCATGCTTATCGCTTTCCCATGCTGGCGGATAGCGTCGGAGTCGGTAAAGTTCGCTTTACCACTCAGCTAAATGGTACAGCCGCAGATGCTTTTGAAGTACCTTTGGAAATTAAGCCAGTTGAAATTACAGAACAAGTTGTCGAATCCGGTGTAACTGAAAAAGAGATAAAGATTCCTTTGAATGTTGATAAAAATACCTTCCCTGATGCGGGAGGTTTAGATATTCAGTTGGCGAGTACTTTGATACCGGAGATTCAAGCACCAGCAAAGCAGGTTTTAGAAGATAATGATTTGCCGTTTACAGAACCGGCGGCAAGTCAGTTACTAATTGCTGCTAATCTGCAAACTATCACCCAAAAATATGGTCAAACATTTGTAGAATTTAATCCTAGCCAACAGGCAAATAAAGCTATTGAAAAATTACAAAAACTTCAAATCGCCGATGGTGGTTTTGCTGCTTTCCCCGGACAAGAAAAATCCGACCCTTGGGTTTCTTCTTATGCGGGTGAATCTTTGGCTAAAGCCAGTCAGGTATTCCCTAATTTAGCCGATTCTGCAATGCTGTCTCGCCTGAAAGCTTATTTGCAAAAAGTTCTAGCGAATCCTGGAGAATACGATTTTTGCAAACAACTACTCTGTAAAAGACAACTGCAAATTAACGCTTTAATCGCCCTGGCAGAATTGGGAGATAAACGCAATACTTTCCTCGCAGATATTAATGAACAGCGCAATAATTTTGATGTAGTAACTCAAATTAAACTAGCACGATACTTATCTCAATTCCCAGAATGGCAAAATGAATCTCAACAATTAGTAAACAAGCTGCAACAGAATATCTATGAAACTGGCCGCACAGCAGTTGTAAGTTTACCCAGCAGTTGGGGATGGATGAGTTCATCTACGACAACGCAAGCGCAAGCTTTACGTTTATTTATTGCCAAGCAGAGTAAACCCGAAGTTATAGATAAGTTATTCCAAAGTCTTCTCGCACTGCGACGGGATGGCACATGGCAAACTAACTATAATAATGCCCAAGCGTTAACAGCTTTGGTAGATTATAGTCAACTACAATCAACACCACCGAATTTTGTTGCTACTGTGCAATTAGCTGGTAATAAGTTGGGAGAAAATCACTTTGATGGATACAAAAATCCTAGCTTACAGCTAAATGTGCCGATGAATAAATTACCTCGCGGTCGTAATGATTTAACACTACAAAAATCAGGTAATGGGACTTTGCACTATCTGGTTGCTTATAATTATCGCTTGCAAGGAAATCAACCAGGTAGATTTAACGGTATACGCATAACACGAGACATTAGTCAAGTAAATGAAGAGAAAGTTTTACAAAAAACCGGGATTTACGCTTTCGATAAACCCTTGACTTTAGCCTCTGGACAGGTGTTTGATATTGGTTTAGAAATCATCGCCGATCATGCTGTAGATCATCTGGTGATAAAAGATCCACTACCATCGGGTTTTGAGGTGGTGGATGCAAGTTTTCAAACTACCACGGCTGCATTACAAGCAAAAGCCGATAGCTGGGAACTTGGGTTTAAGAATGTGTACCGCGATCGCATTATCGCCTACGCCGACCACCTGGAACCAGGAGTTTATAGTCTCCACTACTTAGTTCGTTCTGTTACTCCGGGGACATTTTCTTGGCCTGGTGCAGAAGTTCACCTGCAATATGCACCAGAAGAATTTGGGCGCACAGCTGAGTCTACATTGGTGGTTGAGGATAAGTCGTGAATTTGGAAACTTATACTGTATATGAAGCATCAATGTAAGTAATTCACTACAAAAAAAGAGATATGCGAATTCTAATTATGGAAAGCAGTATGTTGTTGCTCCTGACTGCGATAACAACTGGCTGTGTCAGTTCTCCCTCTGTTACCAAACAGACGCAAGCCTTACCAGCAATCACTGAACAGCCCACGAAAGAAGCTGCGTTGACCTCAACACCTACACCGACTGGAAAAACTACAGACAACTCTACCCCTGAAGCCACTACTGTCACAAATCCGCCGCGCTGTGAAACCAACCAATTGTCAGTCCGCCGAGTCTCCGAAGATGCTGGTGTTGGGAATGTTGCCCTCACTTATGCCTTCACCAATAATGCCTCATCCCCTTGCACCCTCTACGGTTATCCAGGATTGGCACTACTGGATGCAAAAGGCCAACCTTTGGAAGGGGTTAAAGTTATCCGTTCCAAGGACACTTACTTTTCAAGTAAGCAACCTCGACAACAAGTAACTCTAGCTCCTGGAAAACAAGCCTCATTTCAGTTAGCATACAACCACATTAGTTCGCCACAGCAAAACTGCCCAATCTCTAGTAAGATTGAAATCACGCCTCCTAATGCTTACCAGCACTTGACCGTCACACAAGAAATCAAGCCTTGTACAGGCAAAGTCAGAGTGACTCCGGTGCAAGCTGTTACCACTCAACCCTAGTAAATTTATGTAATTTACTAAAAGACCCAGAAATAGCATAAATTTAATTAGAGCCTCTGATAAGTCCAGTATTGTACTGTTCAAAAAGGTTAAGAATTTTATGGAAGGAATTGATGTTGCCGATCAAGACGGCAGAGTAGATTGGACGGCTGTAAAAAACTCTGGTAAAACCTTTGCGTTTGTCAAAGCCACAGAAGGAGTTAGCATTAAAGACTCTGCTTTTGCTCATCACTGGCAGACTATGAAAACTGTTGGTATTATTCGGGGTGCTTATCATTTCTTTCACCCTCATACATCTGACCCAGTTCAGCAAGCGAAGGAATTCTTAAAAACTTTGGGGCAATTAGAACCCGGAGACTTACCACCAGTTTTGGATGTAGAGGTAACTGACAAAGGAAATAGCCAAACTGTAATTAATGCAGCCAAACAGTGGTTAGCAGAGGTGGAAAAAGCCCTTTTACAACAAACAAAAAAACCAATTAAGCCAATCATTTATACCTTTCCCAGTTTTTGGCAAGAAATTGGCAATCCATCTGATTTTGGTAATTATCCATTATGGATTGCCCACTATGGAACCCAAAACCCAAGTATTCCTAGCGCTTGGCAGGGGCAATACCTAATCCATCAATATGCAGGTGATATCTCTGGTGTAACTGGTGTTAGTGGTCGAGCCGATTTGAATCGATTTAATGGATTGCAGTTAGGAGATTCTGGGCTAAGAGTAAAACAATTACAACAGCAATTAAAAGATATTGGATTATACACTGATGCTATTGATGGGCATTTTTCTGATTCAGTTAAAAATGCAATTGTTAGTTTCCAAACATCTAAGAAATTGCAAGCTGATGGAATTGTCGGTATAAAAACTTGGGTAGCTTTACTGTGGATTTAGAACGGATAAGTCTACTCAATAAATAGACCCACACTCACCATCAAATAGGTTTAAACATAGGTGATGCTTTAGAGGATGTTTGAGAAATCATCTTTTCAGTATCAAAAGTTATAAATCCTCTTGAAAAAGCAGGACTTTGATTCTGGTTCCACCCTTTTTAAGGGCGTTAGTGGGTATCTAAAAATGCCTAAAGTTACAGCAAAACACTTTCCAAACAACTTCTTGTGTCTTTATTTTGATTAGCAAGCGCAGTTGTTTTAAATATTAGCTACTTATTGAAAGTCCCTCACCTTGCTTCGAGGGCTTTTTAATAAGTAGCTAGGCGCAAATAAATTAAAGTTTGTAATAAGGACTTTAGTCCTAGTAAAACTTGCTATGAACGATGAATTACTCACTGCAAATCAGTCTCTAAAAGCGTTGTCAATTATACTTAGATTGTATGTATCTTGAAATGCACAAAAGTGAGATTTTACTTGGAAAAAACCTTTAAGAATTCGTTTGAGTGAATTAAACTTAACCCGCCTGATAGCTATAGTCACTTCTACCCACTGTCGTTTTCTTTGACTTGCTTCTGGATAATCTTCACTCAGCATCTCGACTGGTAATAAATACATCTTGACCCGGTAAATTTTGCCTCCTTTGCGGTACTTGTAACTTCCCAGTTCATTTACATCTACTTGCCCAATCACCCCTGCTTCTTCCCACGCCTCTTTGGCTGCTGATGCAGGTGGACTCATGCCATTAGGAATATCTCCTTTCGGAATCACCCAGTGCTGAAAGTTACGGGTCGTGATTAGCAAGATTTCAACTTTGCCATTGTTCACTCTATAAGGAATCACCCCAGACTGTTTAAACACTTTGCTGACTTTGCGACTCATGTAATTTGCATCCTGTACGGTCTAGCTTTTTTGTATAATGTTTATTTCAAAAAGTCTAACGCTGATACCGGATAAAACTTGGTTAAACTTAGGTTATAAAAAGGTTAAAGATATTTTATTTCTATAAGAGTTAATTTTTGACCGATTTTTATTAATCTCGTGATATCGTTGTCCAGGTATAACTTGGAAATACCGAAAAAGTAAGTAGGCAATAATAAATTCAACTATATTAAGCAATATAAAATTATTTAAATTGACTTGTAGTAAGCTACTTTAGCCCTAACTATAGGAATCATATTTGATTTTTGAAAAAATATAAGTATTTGTAGGGTGTGTTAGACGGAACGTCGTAACGCACCATCCCAAGCTGATGGTGCCGTACTCTCCCTGCTAACGCACCCTACCTAAGATTTCAAAAATCAAATACTAGTCCTATATCAACCTTTGATTATTTACACCCACTTAGGGACTTCCAATTAAAAAAATATCCAATTTTGTAGGGTGCGTTAGCGACAGCGTAACGCACCGCCAGATATCTCGGTGCGTTACGGCTTTCGCCTAACACACCCTACTGTATATTTTATTTTTTGGAAGTCCCTTACTTAAACTTTGCCGCCTAGACAAGAGACCGAACCTCTCAGTTGCATTCCCGATCGGAGACTAGGAACTAAATGATGAAGTTTTTAAAGGGTCGATCTGAAGTTGAGGCAGATGAAAAGTGTTTTGTCTTTACCACGTGTTGCACTTATATGAGAATTGCAATATGTATGGTTTTAATATAAAGTCAACTTAATTAAAAAGTGTACTCCTGATGACCGATTGACAAATGCAGCACTCTTAAAAAGAGCGTATTTTCTCCCAGACAGTCAGAAGATATGCCAGGAATTTAATTAACTTGACTTTTCCAAATTCTGGTATATGTACAGCGAAGATATTGTATTTAAATCTACTTTTTTATGCTTATCTTCATCTTCATTAGTATTTTTAAACAGGACTGTAAATGCACCAGCCCCTAACCTGGCTTGAGGAAACATCCGATAACAAGGCATTGTAGTTAAATGCGACTGATATTTAGATAAATTACTAATTTCCATCGCTTGAAAATGGGGAAAGCGTTCTAAAAACCACTCACAAACTTGCTCATTTTCTTCGGGTGAATATGTGCAAGTCATATAAGCTAAATAGCCTTGTGGGGAAACAATTTTAGCAGAGTTAGCTATAATGCGCTTTTGCCTATTTGCACTTTTATTAATAGCAGTTGGGTGAAAACATCCGGGTGCTTTTTCTCCTTTAGCAAGCAAAGATTGTCCGGTACAAGGAGCATCTACTATTACTAGATTGCTACAGCCGGGAAATATTTCGGCAAATATACTTGAATCTCTATTAACTACTGCACTAGCGCTAATCTGGCAACGCTTCAAATTAGAAATTAGCATTCCTAGACGTTTACCAATTACTTCATTACTGATGAGTAATTCTGGTTGTAAAGCTTTCCAAGCGAAGATACTTTTACCTCCTGGTGCGGCACACATATCGAAAACTAAACGTATTGACTGAGGAATTGCTAACAAAGTGGTAGCTGCAAATACCGAAGAAAAATCTAAACAATAGAAATATCCTTGTTGATGCAAGGGATGCTGACCGGGTTTTTCTCCCAGAGATAAACGGTCTATAAATTGTGGTTGCCAATAGGTTGGTGTTTCTACTGCTAAAGGCAAAGTTTCAGGCTTTTCTTGACACCAAAGAATACTAGGTAAAAAAGGCTGTGGATTCATTAAAGCCTCAATAAACTTTTCTTGTTCATCTAGATTAACGAACAAACGCCGCGAGACTTTAAGTAATAAATTAGAAGGTTTTTCCATCTGGATATATACAATACCAATTTTCAATCATCTGTAACCTGACTTCCTTAATTACTAATTACGAATTAGTAAAATTAGGTTGTATCAAAATCTAAATCAAACTGTTACATGAGAACAATGTAATCAAGGCTTTTGGCTTCATACTCAAAATATAATGACCGCCATTCAGAACGCAATGGCCAAGCTACCCCACTGCACCGGAGAAGGTCATGTTCTTAGATAGTTTTCCGCAAAAGTTACGCAAAGAAGCACAATTATGGAGGGATGAAGGATTAATTAGTTCTTCGCTGTATGAGCAAATAGCAGAACGTTATCAATTTAAAAACCTGGAAGCTGCTGCACGCGATCGCAATAAAGCGATCGCCATTGCTGTAGGCAGCATCCTTTTATGCTTAGGCATAATTACCTTTGTATCAGGAAACTGGCAAGGAGGATCGCGAGAAGTCAAATTTATTCTGATGATGAGTTTGTTTTTTGCGATCGCTATCACCGGTTTTTACAATTGGAGACCACCTGAAGGAAAGAAGCCAGAACGAAGCAAACGCATACTGGGAGAAGGGTTGCTCATTTTAAGCGCCTTCATTTTCGGTGCAAATTTACTACTGATGGCCCAGATGTTCAATATCGTCGGTTCAACTTCCCAACTGTTTCTCGCCTGGGGGTTGGGTGTTGTGGTGATGGCCTTCAGTTTGTCCATAAATTCTTTAGGAATTCTGTCAATTGTCCTCGTGGAAATCGGTTATTGGACTGGGCTAGAAGACTTATGGTACGCTTCAGGTGAGTTAACTTGGTCGCGGTTAGTGGTGCAGCATCTGCCTTTATTAGCATGGCTAGTGTTTGTCCCCTTAGCCTACTTCTGCCGATCGCGTTGGATTTTTGCCCTAGCAGCCTTTGTTTTTGCTAGTTCCCTACAAGCTAACCTTAATCCTCTGCCACTGCTGAATTATGCTGATATAGCCCCTTGGGTGGCATCTTTTGCTTTTGCACTCCCACCTGCATTATTCTGGAGTTATGACGATTTACTGTTTCCAACCATAAATTACAGATTGTTTCAATCTTTAGCCCGTAATTTAGCATTGGTAAGCTTCGGCCTTGTCTTTTATGTTCTGTCTTTTCGTTGGGTTTGGGAATCTCCAAATTATGGTTATAATCAACCAACGAACGTCACAAACTTATTCCAATCTCTGCCGATCGTTGATTTGGGGATTCTCAGTGGCTTGGCGGTATTGCAATGGTTGTTTCTACTGCGTCAAAGAAATAATCCTCCGCGCCGCGAGGTGATTTTCACAACTGCTGTTATTGGTACTTTCCTTGCCTTTATTGCCATAGCACCTTTTTGGCATCAAACTATCAGCCGGATTGATGAACTTGGTGTTTTTATTTTCAATGTACTTCTAGCAACATTAGCCTGGGGACTAATTCAAGAAGGATTGAAATTAAGCAACAGAAGTTCCTTTTGGGGCGGTATGCTGTTAGTAACACTGCAAATTATCAGTCGCGTGCAAGAGTACGATACCGACTTACTTTTCAAGTCTCTAGTCTTTATCTTGTGCGGTTCCGCTTTAATTAGCGCTGGATTGTGGTTTGAACGCCGCTTACCTGGTGGCTCTAGCTCTGCTAGTAAGAAGTAGTACAGTTTTAGATTTTGGTGCGATTCCAGCGCAACTTGAATTTTGGATTGAAGGAAAAATCTAAAATCTAAAATCTAAAAATCTCTGTGCGTCAAAGTTTTTAAAGTTTCTCTGCGTCAGTCCTAATCTCTTTACTTTTGACCTCTTCAAGACCTCTGCTTTTTAGGACTACGCTCATGACTAATAGTTCTTCTGAATCTAAGAATAAAACCTTGTCTCCCGAAGCCGAATTCTCCAATAAGGTAACTTTTCGGGATTACTTGATTGCTAGCGAACAAAAATCGAATAAGCCCTTACCTTTTTGGCGGTTACTAGCTCCCTTAGCGCTGCAAACAGGGTTAATTATGGCAGTACCAGCCCAAGCTGTTTATACAGATGTGACAGGTAAAACGGTGATTTTGCAAACCGTACCTGTAGACCCGAACAATGTATTAGATGGTAACACCTTAGCGCTAGATTACAACATATCCCGTACCGCAAATTTGAGTAGATTACCTGGTTGGCAAACATTAGTCAGCAAAGGTCGGGGAAGCGGCAGAAGATTGCCGGATGGAACCAACATTTACGTGACTTTGCAAGAACAACTATCCACTGGTCGCGGTGTTCCTAGAGCTTGGAGACCGTTACGAGTCAGTAGCGATCGCCCTACAACTCTCAGAGCCAATCAGGTAGCCTTAAAAGGTGTTTATCAGGATGGTTCAGTTAACTACGGCTTAGAAACCTATTACATTCCAGAAAACCAACGCCAGCAGATTACTAACGATTTGCGAACTCAACGCGCCCGCAGAGGACAAGTACCCCCTATTGTGGTAAAGGCGAAAGTAGATCCACAGGGTAAAGCAGTGCCGGTTAGTATGTGGGTGCGCGATCGCAACTATCGCTTTTAAGCTGTTAGGCGTGTAAACATGGAAGATTTGTCTCCAAAGTTCTGAACGCCGACTTTCGACGCTCAGAATTTTCTGTTTGTCATTAGACATCTCAAAAAAAGAATGTAGAGACTTAGCAATGCTAAGTCTCTACAAGGGTTCTGGATAACGCATAATTAATTTCACCAGATGTCTATTGGCTTCTGGGCACTGACTACTACTAAGGCACAATCAGCACTGGACAAGGGGAAAGGTTAATCACACGAGTGGTCACACTATCATCCGCTCCCTCTTCAGTCAAACCTAGCCCCCGGCAGCCCATGATAATTAAATCAGCCCCGATTTCATCAGCGACATCACAGATAGTAAAAGCCGGTTTACCTTGCCTTTCTAGGATTTCGGATTGAATTCCTTGCCCAGAGAATAAAGATTGAGCATTTTCTAGCAGTTTAGCAACTACCTCTGGTGACACCATCGGATCTGCACTAGGCGCATCTTTTGGTGGTTCTTCTACCACAGACAGCAGCACCAAGCGACTGCTGTACTTTTTGACTACGTTGGTAACAACATCAGCAGCTTCCCGCGTTTCCCGGCTTTGATCGATCGGAAATAGTACTGTCTTAAATATCTCTGTCACTTGGGTACCCCTGACTCCGGTAAAATCTTGATGGTTCTACTTTCAAAACAATAACAAAAAGGCAATCAGGAGAGTTTGGTGTGTCCAAAAAAAGTTTAGCAAGTTTATCTTCAGCTGATATATCTGGGAAACGTGCCTTAGTGCGAGTTGACTTTAATGTGCCAGTGGACGATCGAGGCAACATTACCGACGATACTCGCATTCGTGCCGCTCTACCAACCATCCAAGATTTGACGCAGAAGGGAGCTAAGGTCATTCTCGCCAGCCATTTTGGCCGTCCCAAAGGTGTGGATGACAAATTACGCCTAACTCCCGTTGCCAAGCGCCTGTCTGAGTTACTGGGGCAAGAAGTCATTAAAACTGATGACTCCATTGGTGATGAAGTTGCGGCTAAAGTTGGCGCGTTGCAAAATGGCCAAGTGCTGTTACTAGAAAATGTTCGTTTTTACCCAGAAGAAGAAAAAAACGACCCAGAATTTGCGAAAAAATTGGCAGCTAATGCTGATTTTTATGTAAATGATGCTTTTGGTACTGCACACCGCGCCCATGCTTCTACTGAAGGTGTGACTAAATTCCTCAGCCCTTCTGTGGCTGGATATTTGGTTGAGAAGGAATTGCAATATCTGCAAAACGCCATTGAAAATCCCCAACGTCCTTTAGCGGCAATTATTGGTGGTTCCAAGGTTTCCAGCAAAATTGGCGTGATTGAAACCCTGCTGGAGAAGTGTGACAAGCTAATCATTGGCGGTGGGATGATTTTCACCTTCTACAAAGCCCGTGGTTTGAATGTCGGTAAGTCGTTGGTGGAAGAAGACAAGCTGGAACTAGCGAAGTCTTTGGAAGCTAAGGCTAAAGAACGGGGTGTTGCTTTATTGCTGCCCACAGATGTGGTATTGGCAGATAACTTTGCCCCTGATGCCAATTCTCAAACCGTTAGCATTGAGAATATCCCCGATGGTTGGATGGGTTTGGATATTGGGCCAGACTCGGTGAAATTTTTCCAAGAAGCCCTTGCAGATACTAAAACGGTAATTTGGAACGGGCCAATGGGTGTGTTTGAGTTTGATAAGTTTGCCGCAGGTACGGAAGCGATCGCTCATACTCTCGCCGAAATCGGTAAAACTGGCACAACCACCATCATTGGCGGTGGTGACTCAGTAGCGGCTGTGGAAAAAGTTGGTTTAGCAGACCAAATGAGCCACATCTCCACCGGTGGCGGCGCAAGCTTAGAGTTACTTGAAGGCAAGATATTGCCCGGAATTGCGGCTTTAGATGATGCGTAATTAGGGAATGGGGAATGGGAAATAAGATTAAAAATACTATTTTCCAATCCCCAATGCCCAATCCTCAGTACCCAGTACCCGATCCCCAATCCCTAAATATGGAAACTAAATGGCTGGAATGGGCACAAAAGTTGCAAGCGATCGCTCAAAATGGTCTAACCTATTCTGAAGGCCCTTTTGATATTGAATGCTATAAGCAATTACGAGCGATCGCCACAGAAATCATGGCGACTTTCTCGAATGTAGAACACAGTTATGTCCTCGATTTATTTAGCCGTGAAATCGGGTATGCAACTCCCAAGGTTGACGTGCGAGCAGCGATTTTTCAGGATAATACTATATTGTTAGTTAAAGAAAGAGCCGATGGCTGTTGGACTTTACCTGGTGGATGGGCTGATATTGGCGAGTCGCCCAGTGAAGTAGTTGTGAAAGAAGTATATGAAGAATCTGGATATCAAGCACGGGCTATCAAATTACTAGCAGTCTATGACAGAGATAAACAGGGACATCCCCCGTTTCCGTTTTATGTCTATAAGCTGTTTTTTCACTGTGAAATTATCGGTGGTTCTCCATCATCTAGTATTGAAACTGAAGATGTAGGTTTTTTTGCTGAAGATACTTTACCAGAACTTTCCATCGGACGGGTGACACCAAGACAAATCACCCGACTTTTCCACCATTACCGCAATCCAGATTTACCAACAGATTTTGATTGATTGAAAGTAGCCTTCACCTTAACTATAAAAAGTCAGGTTTACCCTTCCCTCAACGCCCAATTTCAACATCTTCGAGAATGCCGAGTGCGTCGGGGACGAGGACGGCTGCTGAATAGTAAGCGGTAACGAGGTAAGAGATGATGGCCTTTTCGCTGATGCCCATGAATCGGACAGACAAGCTGGGTTGATATTCGTCGGGGATACCAGTTTGATGTAAGCCGATAACGCCCTGGTCTTCCTCGCCAGTGCGGAGTACAAGGATGGAGCTAGTCTGGGTATTGCTGATGGGGATTTTATTACAGGGAAGAATGGGTACGCCCCGCCAAGCGGACACCATACTGCCGTCCAAATCAATGTTTTCTGAATAGATGCCGAGGCGATTGCACTCCCGACCAAAAGCCGCAATGGTACGGGGGTGAGCCAAGAAGAATTTCGACTTCCTCCGCCGAGTCAGTAGTTCGTCGAGGTCGTCGGGGGTGGGTGGCCCGGTACGGGTATAGATGCGTTGTTTGAGGTCGGCGTTGTGTAACAAACCGAATTGACGGTTGTTGATTAATTCGTGTTCTTGGCGTTCCCGCAATGCCTCAATAGTCAGCCGCAGTTGTTGTTCGGTCTGGTTCATCGGTTGATTATACAGATCCGCCACTCGAGTACTTACTCGCAAGACAGTTTGGGCGACGCTCAACTCATATTCGCGGGGTGAGAGTTCGTAATCTACGAAGGTTCCCGGCAACTCAGTTTCTCCGAGATGCCCCGATTTCACCTCAATGGAGGCTTCTCCATACTTGTTCTGTGGTGCTTGTGGGCGGGTTCTGAAGCGATCGACATGAGCCTGTAGCGCCTCGGACTGGTTGAGCAGATCCCGAAATGCCTGTTGTGGTAGCGCCAATACTGTGGTTCGAGTCAAAGCCTGGATTGTAAACTGCCAACTGCTCTGGGACTCTAGCAACACCTGACCACCAAAATAATCGCCATCGGCTAACACACCCAACACCGGCTGCTCACCATACTTGCCAACACTAATCTTGTTCACCTTGCCATGTGCGATCAGAAAAAGCTGATTCGCTGCCTGACCTGACTGCACTATGATGTTACCAGGTGCAAATTCCTGCTGAACAAACCGACCCGCCAACGCATTCAACACTTCAACGTTGTCAAATCCTCGCAGCAACGGCAACTCACCAAGCTCCTGGGGAATCACCTGCACCTCGGCTCCGGTGTTAGAGAAACTCAACCGCCCATCACCCACGGTATAGGTCAACCGACGGTTTACCCGATAAGTGCCACCCTTGGTCTGCACCCACGGCAACATCTTTAACAACCACCGCGAGGTAATACCTTGCATCTGTGGTGCAGATTTAGTTGTCGTAGATAAATTACGGGCAGCAGCCGTACTCAAACTCAGCCGGGAATGCTCATTTTCAACATCTAAATTCGATTCAATAGAATCCGTCATCACCTCATCCTCTAGTTAATAATAAAAGTGCCCGACCCAATAGGTGAGAGGTTAAGGTTATAAGACTTTTGTCAAAAAGTAATGTTGCTGAAAATATTCCCAAATTTGTAGGAAGGAGCGAATCTCCTCAGAAAAACTGAAAAGTCAGTACAAAACTGATTTTAATCCTCGTTTTTCAGCGTAATTTCTCATTGACAAAGGTCATTTTGCCTTAACCTCTGATGAATGTTTAGAGGCCGATTTGTACGTCTTCTAAGATACCGAGTGCATCAGGGACGAGGACGGCTGCTGAATAGTAAGCGGTAACGAGATAAGAGATGATCGCCTTTTCGCTGATGCCCATGAATCGGACAGACAGACTGGGTTGGTATTCGTCAGGGATACCAGTTTGATGTAAGCCAATCACCCCTTGCTTTTCTACACCAGTGCGGAGCAACAGGATGGAACTAGTGCGGGCATTGCTAATGGGGATCTTGTTGCAGGGAAAGATGGGTACGCCCCGCCAAGCAGGTACCCGGTTGCCACCCAGGTCGATGCTTTGTGGATAGAGACCGAGGCGGTTGGCCTCCCGACCGAAGGCAGCGATCGTGCGAGGGTGAGCCAGGAAGAATGCCGGCTCTTTCCATACCGTGGCCAGCAGTTCGTCAAGGTCGTCAGGGGTAGGTGGGCCACTGCGGGTGTAGATGCGCTGTTTGAGGTCGGCGTTGTGTAACAAGCCGAATTGACGGTTGTTGATCAATTCATGTTCTTGACGTTCCCGCAAGGCCTCAATGGTCAGCCGTAATTGTTGTTCGGTCTGATTCATCGGTTCGTTGTACAGATCCGCTACCCGAGTACTCACTCGTAATACGGTTTGGGCAACGCTCAATTCATATTCGCGGGGTGAAAGTTCGTAATCTACAAAGGTTCCGGGCAATTCAGTTTCCCCAAGATGTCCTGAACTCACCTCAATGGAAGCTTCACCGTACTCGTTCTGTTGTCCTTCTGGGCGAGTTCTGAAGCCATCGACGTGAGCTTGTAGCGCCTCAGACTGGTTGAGAAGTTCCCGAAATGCCTGTTGTGGTAGGACTAATACCGTGGTTCGGGTAACTGCTTTGGCTGTGAATTCCCAATTGCTCTGCGACTCTAGCAACACCTGACCACCAAAATAGTCACCGTCAGCCAACACACCCAGCACGGTCTGTTCGTCATACTTGCCAACACCAATCTTGTCCACCTTGCCATGAGCGATCAGAAAAAGCTGATTGGCTGGTTGGCCTAACTCCACGATCGTGTCACCGGGGGCAAACTCTTGCTGAACAAACCGACCCGCCAACGCATTCAACACTTCAACGTTGTCAAACCCTCGCAGCAATGGCAGCTCACCAAGTTCCTGGGGTATTACCTGTACATCGGCTCCAGTGTTGGAGAAACTCAACCGCCCATCACCTACGGTATAGGTTAGCCGACGGTTTACCCGATAAGTACCACCCTTAGTTTGTACCCAAGGTAATAGTTTCAACAACCACCGTGAGGTAATGCCCTGCATCTGCGGTGCAGATTTGGTCGTTGTCGCCAAGTTACGCGCAGCAGATGTACTTAAACTCAGCCGGGGGTGCTCATTCTCAACATCCAAATTTGACTCAATAGATTCTGTCATAATCTAACCCTCTATTCTATAAGTTACTAAAAAAACCGATCTGACTCGATCAAATAAATACCGATCTTGGACTCACACCACCAAACTCTATTCACTGACCAAAAAACCCGAACCGACTTGACCGAGGACTGAACTTAAACCCCCTGCACCGATCAACCATCTGATCCGCGCAGCCGAAGTGCCCAGACCTCTGGGGCCATTGAGTAGCCGCCCTTCTGGCGAACTATTACGCAATTCAAATTCCTTATAGCGGTCTACCGTCACATGCCACTTGAGGACACCGCACATCCACTGCTGTAGTTTCTCGACGTATCCGTACAGTTTCTCGCGGGTACTTGCGTCCAAGTCGAAATCGTCGAACAGGGCTGGCAGTTCGGTAGCAACGATGTGTTCAAATTGGCGGGCGCGAGAGGTCATCAGATTGTTAACCACCTCGACAGCCTGTGGCAGATCGCAGTTGAGGAATTGCTGAACGACCAACACGCCGTTATTGAGTTCGCCCTCGAATTCTATTTCTTTCTGGTAAGAGAAGATATCGTTGGTCAAACAGGCAAAGTCAGCGGCTGAATTATCCAGTTGGCGCATCGATCGCGTCCGGTAGATTTCCTGCGGGATCTCGTCGCCCTGAGCTAGTCTAGATAAGCTCATCGTCAGATCCGAGCCAAAGGTCTTACGGCGCATCTCAACATAATCAATCGGGTCTGGAATCCGGTTTTGGATTTGGTTGGCGAGTTCCCATAACCAGCTTTCGGTCATATCCGCGATCGCACGGCGGAACTGACCCCGCGCGTTTTGGGACATGGGGCCAGCTGTGCGAGACCACAGATCGGCCAAGCCACGTTCTACTGGGTTGGTCGGTAAGGGGACGGGGCTGGAATCAAGAGGCATAAACGCCAACAGTCGAGCGTTAAATACTTTCGCACCCGCCATATTGCGGCTGTGTCCGTAGAGTGCTGGGAAGTAATCGTCAGCATAAGTTCCCCAGACAAGCCAGCCTGCCGTCAGATTCAACTCAGCACCGGATGCATTGGGATGGATCAACGCCCCGCATAAGGCTACGTCGGCAACATCGAACTTGTGGTCATCCCAGATGACGGCTTCAGGAATGCCAGGTAGTGAGTCCAGCATCCCCATCTGGCGGGCCCATTCTTTGGAATGCTGCCGCGCGGCATCCAAATGAGAATTCAAACTTGTCGCGAACGGCATGTAAAACTTCGGCAGCGTTACCGGCCCCACAGCTTGGTATGGAACATGAGTGAAGTTCTTGAATCTTCCCAAACCCAAGGTGCTGTATAACGATCCAATCCGTGCAGCCGATGTGCCCAGCCCAGTGGGCCCACCAAGAAGTGGGGTGGATGCCGAAGAATTGTCCCCTCCCTTGTTCATGTAGCGGCTCGATCGCATGTGCCACTCATGACCGCCTGACTGCCAATCCTGTAGTCCTTTGATGTATAACAGAACGTTCACACGATCCACCGGGTCTAGTCCGTATTCTTCAAAGAGGGACGGCAGTTCTGTAATGGCGGTGTTGTCAAACTGCTGTAACCGTGAGGTCAGCAGTTCATTGGTGAGGTTGGCTGCCTCCTGCGTACTCACACTTAGGAAGCGCTCAAAGACCAACACGCAGTTGGCATTTTCGCCTTCATCTTCGACTTCTCTCTGGTAGGAGAACAGGTCGTTACGAAGATGCACTCCATCAGCAAATGTGTCTTTCAGTACACGCATCGGTCGAGTTATGGCGATTTCGGCTGGAATCTCAACAAACACAGCGTGTTCGACGAGATCGGCTGACCACGGAGCGCCACCAACCTTGCGGCGCATCTCGATGTATTCGATTGGGTTAGCGATCCGATCTTGGCTGATATTGGAGAGTTCCCACAAAGACTCTTCTAGGAGGTTCTTGGTACTCTCGGAAAACCTGCGCCGCCAGTCCGCAGACTTGGTGAATGCGGTACGAGACCATAGGTCGCCTAGACCACGTTCTACGGGGTTGGTGGGAACTGGGGGGGTGTCGGTGGGGTACACTGGCATGAATGCTGGTAGTCGGTTAAGATACTCCTTCGCACCAGCCATATCTTGGGTGCGCTTATAGATTTCAAGGAAGTGATCGTCAAAGAAGAATACCCAAACATACCAATCGGTCACGAGGTCAAGCTCCGCTCCTGGTGCATCTGGATGAGTATAGGAACAAAGCAAGGCGTAGTCGTGGGCATCGAATGTCCGCTCGTCCCAAATAGGGGAGCTTTCGGCTTCCTCTTGTGAGCCAAGTATCCCCATTTGGTAGGCCCACGCTTTGGAATGCACTCGTGCCGCTTCTAGATTTGGGTTGAGCCGCGCGGGCCAAGGCATGTAAAATTCTGGCAGTTCAAAGGGTTGCATGATCTGCGCGTAACCTCCTCTGGGGTCTTTTTGCTGTCTTTATTTCGTGGCCGATCTAAGCACCGTTGCAGTTTACAAGTATTCTCGCCAACCGGGCTAAGTCCCCACATTTGGTTTCCTCGTAGTGGCTTGTATCCAGGCGATAAGACAAGATGTTGTTAATCTGAATAACAAGCGATGTACGTTTTTTTGAAGTTGTCTATAACGAAAAATAAGGCATTTGAAAAAGCTATTTAGGTCATTACTTATTTCCGATGCTGGTAAATGAATTTTTAGTGATTTATGATGATGCCTCCATAACTTTTCATAGTTTTAGAAAAAAAGCAATCCGTAGACTAAAGCAATTAAACGATAGTTAAATCAAAAACTTAATAATTAGAAGACAGTTAAGACAGTTAAGTTGATAGTTAAATCAAAAACTTGATAATTAGAAGACAGTTAAGACAGTTAAGCAGATAGCCAAAAGATTTAAGACAGTTATTAAACAATAATTACTAATTGTAAATTTTTCGCAACTAATATCGATTAACAAAGAATTTCTTGTCGTTAAGGGGTACAACAACGATTAATTAAAAATTATGCCATTTGGCGTGAAATGCATATCCTAAATAGCTTTTCACTTATAACAGGTTGCGGGTGGGGCCAAAAGCGATCGCAGCCAGTAGTCTGTTTCTTTGAGAGAATTATTCATTAGAGGTTATTTATAAAGTAAAAATAAAATTATCCTAGGGACTTCCAATTAAAAAAATATCCAATTTTGTAGGGTGCGTTAGCGACAGCGTAACGCACCGCCAGATATCTCGGTGCGTTACGGCTTTCGCCTAACACACCCTACTGTATATTTTATTTTTTGGAAGTCCCCTATGGTGGGTTCGGCTAAACCCGGATTTCTCACCACACCTCTCAAAGCCCGTGCTTGTGCAGGGGAGCAGGGGAGCAGGGGAGAGTTCAATGTGCCAAGTCCTCTGCCCCTCTGCCCCTCTGCCCCTCTGCCCCTCTGCTCTATCAAACGCCTGAAGCTTGTGAGAAATGCGGGTAAACCCCTTCGGGTGACGCTCGCATCGCTAACGCCTAGCCGCACGAACAAGTCGGGAAACCCGCCCAACGCGCTGGTTCACCGTAACACTCCCTAACTTTTGATTTACTTTATAAATAATTTCTGAAGTAGATGAGTAATATTTTGAATTTTTAATTACTTTGAGGTGTCACCTCAGCACTAGATGTCGGTGTAGGTTCAGGTGTTGGTGTTTCTGTGGGAGTTGGCGTAGAAGTTGGTGTTGGTGTTTCTGTGGGAGTAGGTGTGGGAGTAGGTGTTGGTGTTAGTGTTGGTGTTGGCGCAGGCGTGGGATTTTCCGCCGTGATGGTGAGTCGATAGTCTTCTGGTTTCGATGCTGTGGAAACCACGACAAACTCGTAAAAACCTTTTTCTGGTAATTTTTTTGATAAACTGCGCTGGGGAGAATCTTCTAAAAATTGGATTTTGCCAGATGGTGAATATACTGATAACAAAACTTGGGAATTTGCCTGTAGTTTCAATTCCAAAGATTGATCTTTCGCCAGTCCGGCAATAAATACTTTACCATCCCCAGGTTGAAGAATGCCGTTGACTGTTTTGCCAGTTGCACCCGGATCAAAAACAAGCTTCTGAAAAGCGCTACCGTTGAGGATCGCACTAAGTTTATCGCTTACAAAACCGTACCAAACTTGTCCAATGGGCTGATCTCGAAAATCTTTACCACGCCGTTCAGGAAATACACTTAAAAAAGCTGCGTCTCCCAAATCATACAAAGAACGACTACCAACATTGATTTTGTTGACTTCTACTTTCCAGCGATCGCGTTCAGCAGTTGTATAAGTTCCTAGTTGTCGCCGGGTGTTAGAACTCAGTGGCGCGAGTTTTTCCAGCAATTCTGAGGCTATTTTATCCCATTCTGCCCGTAAACCCTCATCTTCAGGGCCATCGCTGAGAGTGCGTCCCCGTAAACTGGGGTTTCTGTCCCAAAAAACTTGATTCACTAAGTTCACGTAGAAGTTAGAGTTAATCCCCAACTCTTGACGGCGATCGCTTAATCTTTCTTTGCGCTGTCGTTCTGCTGGTGAATATTGCGCTAAAGGATCGGTTGGTTGGTTACTGGTTGGAATTGGGCTGGCTGTAGGAGTAGGTGGGACTTCTACAACATTATTGCGGCGGCTATTCAGTCCCCACCAAATTAATCCAACACTACCAACTACCGCCGCCACCACTAGGAAGGTTTTTGTTGGTGTCCACCAGCTTGTGGACTGAGGGGATGGGGGAGATGAGGAAAATGATGGGGATGGGGGAGAAGGGGGAGAAGGTGGAGAGATGGCGACAGTAGCGGATGTGGGTTGTGG
>NZ_NOLK01000063.1:0-44888 GCF_002245985.1 Nostoc sp. 'Peltigera membranacea cyanobiont' 232 | reverse complement strand
GGCATCGCAGTACTGATCTACCACGGTGATCGTGGAGGTAGCCGTTCTTGAACCCAATTAAATACCCTTGCTAAGTTAAACTCTTAGTAACTAATTATACTCTCATGAGAGTAATAAAAGAGCGTTAGGTTGTTCCACAATTCCATCTCTCCATAAACACCTCTTATCATTGCTTATTGTCTATAATTTGGATGAGTGAAAATTAAGGGTGATGCGTCCTTACTATAATTTTTTATTCGCCAAAAAATACAGTACTTGTCCATTTTATATAAACTGATAGTAGAATGAATTACTATCAATTTATATTTTTATTATGCTGACTGTTTAATCTGGGTTAAGGCTATTAACATTTCTTCTCGATTGAGATGTCGTTTCTTACCTGTTTTAGATTCTTGGATAGCGTAACTCCATTTTATTCCAGCTTGTGAGCATTTTTTTCTCAACTGTTGAACAGTTATCGGTTTGGTTGTAGATAGTTGATTTTTGTTGTTGTTAGATATCCTAATTGGGGATTTTTCAGTTAAGATTTCGCTTTTGGTTACAGTGTGTTTTATAAATGTATTACGGTGACAGTCCTTTTCAAAGGCGACAGATATTTCTAGTATGAATTGGAAAATAAAGAGAGTAGAAAATCCGTAGATGAGGATGTAGAGGATTGCTGTTAGGATAAACTGTGCTAATTCCATTGTTTTAACTTTTGTTGATATAACTTTAACTGGTTGTTTATGAAGCGATATACCAGTTGTTGCTTATATCAAGCGTCAGCTTTTGTGGTGTTTTCAAAAAAAAGAGGACAATATTGCTCTATTGGATTTGATATTACATCAAAACCAAAAATTTTTATATTACAAGATGTAGTTATAGGGGTTTGTGCCGAGCGCATGGGTAGTACCTCTGGTTTGACTAAACTTTTGGTTCAAGCAGTCGAAGACAATTTGCTGGTTGCGTCCTTTTTTAGGGACGAGTCCTTAGTGTTAGCACGGTAGAAAGATATCAAAACATTCATGACACTGTTGCAAAATAATATAGCTAATAGACTGGCTAATAAATGGGAAAACGAGCTTTAATTATAGCCTTTAGAAAAATAAAAATGGTTAAGACTTTACTCTTAACCATCTTTTGAAAAATCTTAGAAGTGAATTTGTTTATTTTTGATGCATTATTGTGGGTATTTGCCACTAGTTGTGGTTTTTATTACTACGGGCTTTTCCACCTGATTGCATTTTAAATCGTACTTGCTTTCCGACAGCTATTTCAGCAATGTTGCTCACATCTCTACCAGATTTGTGTGCCTCTAGAATTGCCTTGTTATTAGCTTGGTACTTGATAATTCTAAACTCCGAAGGGAAATCTTGATCGTCTACCTCTACTAATAAGTTAGCGACTTTTGTTGGGTTATCCCTGATTTCAATTACCCTTTCTTTACCGATGTTTTTGTCATTTATTAATCCAATCTCGTGTAGGTGGATGAGAGTGCGTTTGATTTGTTCAAGTTGGGTCTTCCGGCGTAAAATCACCTTATCGTGGAGTTCGACTGCCCGTGCTTTTCTTTCCTCCCATACTTCCAGATCAAGATTTAGCTGATCGACAACCCAGGCGATCGCATCAATTTTGGTTTCCATGCCATCCTGGATTGCTATGAGGTTCTGGAGAAGTTCCTCAACTTTGCCCTCTTCCCCTAACTCAGAAGCGGATTCGATTTTTCCCCAGAGTTTGGCGGCATCGAGGGATAGCTCTTTGAGGGTGAGTTGGTTGATTGAACGTTCTATTGCTTGAGTCATGATTTGTTCCTACTGATATGAAAAACCACTGCCGACAAGGTTGACAACTGGTGGAGGAGGGGTTTCACAAACGCTCTTTCACTCATTGGACAGCAACCGAAGTGAAATATTCATGGAGCATCTCTACGAGACGCTCCGCGAACACAGACAGTCTATGTAGAAGGCTGTCCAATGAGTGTCCAGGTTCAGCCCAAGGGTGAAAGTCGGCTTGTGAGGGTAGATTTGGCTTAATAGTTGTACTGCATGTGGAAATAGTCCGACTTTAAGAGCGCCATCTCTGCAATTGTGTCGTAGTAATCCGCTTCGTCTTTTACTGTGCTGACTTGCTGTTGTTGTGGTGCAGGTTTTGCGCTTGTTTGGTTGGCTTTTAGTCTAGAATTAGTGGTAGTTTTCATTTTTGGTGCAACTTCAATTCGCTCAAATTGAATTGCACGTCAGTGCTTGCCGTGGTTTGGGACGTTTGAAGGGGAGAACTAATTTTTGCAAGGACTTCAGTAATTTGCTCGCTTGCTAGATAATTTAGAATTCCAGTTGTCGGGTTCCTCAAATAGTAACGAGACTTCATCAACTAAACGTATATATGATTTAGAGCAAAAAATCGATTCGATAAATAATCGGTTGACTCAGTTTACCTCTTGCATTATGCAGCTTCAAAGTAATATTAATAATAAACCTCGGCGAGGAAAATCATACAACAGCAATTACTATTATCAAGGTCAATCTGTTAAAGTTCAGCCAATACCGGAAGAAAGTTTAGCCTCAAGGTTGGGGGTAACTCCAGAAAGTTTACGCAACGAAAGAGAAAGTCAACCAGCAGCACTTTTTTTTGCTTGGTGTAAGCGTAAAGATACTTCTGGTATTGGCTGGGAATTTAATGAGAAAACAAATTTGTATCATCCAGTTACTTAACTTTAATCAAACACTGTTTGCTCAAATTATCTATCAATTAAGCAATTAATAGATAATTTTATCTGCGGTTAAATATAATTTTATTGAAAATATATTTATTAATTGTGCAGAGCCTGCCTGAATCCGTTCTAAACCCCGTCCATTTTGAAACCTGGAGTTTTTAAGGAGAGTGTATTATTCTGTCGTGGCTTGAGTTCTGAACTTTACTCTAATTCCAAAAAACTATGGTTTTCAAGGTAGACGCGGTTTAATATAGATATTATCTTATTATTATTTTTTAAGTCACACCATGACCGAAGCTAAACATACCCGTGTTGCCCGTCGGGGACGAATATTCCCCGAAATCCAATGGACAGAAGAACAATTTGCCCAATGGAAAGCAAAACAAGATGAGTTTTACCAGCGCTGCAAACCCATTTTCGATCTCGTCCGACCCGAACTAATTAAAACTCACTACAACTGGTACATGGCAGTCGAACCAGAAAGCGGTGAGTATTTTGTTGCATTAGATGAGATGACTGCTATTAAAATGTCATCTCAAAAGCACCCAAAATGTCCCGTTTTTATATTTAAAATTAACGAGACTGGAGTTGCTGGGACAATATGATATCAGGAAGGTTTGGTGATGGAGAGGAGTTAATTTTTGAAATTGAATTGATTGCATTTGATGGATTTGAATTACCAATTGATGCAGTTTTAGATACGGGGTTTTCTGATTGGTTAGCTCTTGACAAGCAGGATTTGGAGGGATTTGATTGGGAATATTTAGGCGAAAGAAGTATGCTGATGGCAAGAGGTGTATCTAACTTTGATATTTATGCTGGAAAAGTCAGAATTGATGGTGAGGTGTTTGATATTCCTGTTTATGCAGGTAATGGAGTACCTGAAGTTTTACTCGGTCGTCAATGGTTAAAAAATAAGCGTTTGCTTGTTGATATGCCATTACTGTTATTGACTTTAGGATATTGATACAAAAACGATCCCTTTTCTCCCCCTTAAAATGATTGTCATTCTTTAATTCACCCTGCCTCTTGTTTTTCTTGGAATAATTTATTCTTTGGAAGTCCCTTATGCAGAAAGTTTTTCGGAAAAATTTACCTGCGACATAACTTGTGTGCGTATTGAATTAGCAGCCTTATCGGCAATTTCTTCTCTATCAGAATCAGTAAGAAGTACTGCAAGTAGTGATTTGAGGGCTTCGCGGTTAGATATAAACTCTTCACCGTATAAATCATTTTGTAACAAAGTAGCTTTTAAGCGAGGTACCAATTCAGGCGTAGGAGATAGCAACCGCTCTTTAATGCGTGCCTTTGCAGTCTCTGTTGCAGAAGTTGTACCTATACCTAAATCCCATGTTTCAATTATTAGCCTAACTTCGCGGTTGAGAGATACACGCAGCGTTGATAGACGACCAAATAAAGGAAGATTGAGCATTAAAGGTGCTAATGCACTACCCCAATCCAAACCAGCGCCGATAGTGCAATTTGCTTCATCTTCGATGCAAACAGCCTCATCAAGCCATCCTTCACCAAAAAGTAAATCTACAGCTTCTTGGGTTGTTATTGACTCGTTTGCCTCAAAATTATTATTTTGCTGTTGGTGATTCATAAATTTTTACCTGATCTTCGTCTCAATGCACCATACTCAAAATAAACTAAATTATCATAGTCTTCTTCAGATCCGCAGTTCAACATGTTTTGTTTTTCGTAAAATCCTTCAGACCTTGGTAAGGAATGCAACCCAACTCTACCTTCATACCCTAACTCAACACTTCTAATTCTTGCGAAATTTAATAGTGCTTGACCAACACCTTTGAATTGAGGCGGGCGTTGAATCTCAATTCGATTAGTTGGGGCAGTAGTAATGCCATCAACATAAACTAGCCTCTTACCAATATTTAACCGAGAACCGTGCATTTGCGTTTCTATTATCATTAATCCTTGGGTTTTGTTCTCGCACTCGACTGCGTAACCTTCAATATTTTCTTGATTGGCAATATATCTTAATTTGAATACCCAGTCCCAGTATTTATCTTCTTGACTAAATAACCTTAAGTTTTCCACCCAATAATTAACATAATCATCAACGTGTCTTTGTCCTAAATCTATCAAATAGGCTTCAACATATGTATTGTCAACACCCCTTTTTAATTCAATTTTTCGTTGCACCATTAGCTCCTAATTGTCATCTGCTTCTATTACCTCAATAATTCCAGCCTTATATCAGGGCGATCGCATCTAAATTAGTCCCGATCAAAACTGTGCTTTTACCCCCTGGATGATCAAATGATGAACCATAACCTGACCAAAAGTTAACGTCATCTCAAGGGTTATAGCCAAAACGGAAGATAAAACTTTGCATCAATCTGATTTTACTTGAGTGGGTGATACAGTTCGTCAAGAGCATTCCATTCCCAAGCCGTACTCATCGGATCGCGGTTTCGAGACCAACTCAAAAATTCTTTGGTGCTAAGTTTTTCTCTTTCTGCAATCAGGCTTTGGGGGGTGATGCCGAGTCTTGGGGCAAGGCTTTCATTTGTCCTTGGTTGCAGTTCAACTTGTGTTTGTTGGTACGGGTACGCCGTTTGTCTTCGCCCTTTGCTGTTGCTCAATCTCCCAGAGGCGATTGCCCGTTCGATAAGATCCAGCTTCTTGGCGATTCCTTCTAGTTTTGTTTCCACTGAGGAGCTTTGATCGGCAAGATGGGATTCCAGTTTATCCAGCTTTTTCTCTAGCTGTTTAATTGATTTACTGCCTGCTGTTATATCGATATCATTTTTGCTATCAAATTTTCCTAGTAATTCCTCTAAGGCTTGCAGCAAGGCAATTGTATGCCCTTGTCTGTGTTAGTTTTGATAATCGCCGAACCACCCCAATTAGTGGAACGGGCACGCGGATCATCTCGCTGGGTGGGGACTTTTGGTCAGGCATTTGATATCATTTTTGATATCGACAAGCTGATTATAAAAGGTTTAGTGGAATGCTGTAATTCACTGAGTATTAATTGTGTCGATGTGTTTCATAATTGTCATATATCGATACAATTTGCGACAGGAGCGATAGGCTTCGCTATATCTACGCCAAGTAAAGTGTTTAACAGTTGGGAATCGGGTAGGATCTAAACCGACCTCCGAAATAATGGTTTGCACTGTTAAGATACCAAGACCATCAATCTGACTTTTCCCGTTAAGTCTCTCTAGCAAGCTGCCAACGGGAGCAAAGGTTGTGCAATTTTAACCAGCCCCTCCACAGTACCTGGATCCCAATCGGAGTTTTATGTCGATGTTCATGCGGAGCCACCAAGACGAGCGATGGCAACCAAGCGCCCAAGCAACTGTTAATACCTTGGGGAGTTTGGGTGATTTGGCGCTCATTACCTTGATCTCAAGGGGATTGAGCAGTTCAGTAGCGTTGGTATCAGGCTGGGTGCGGTGTAAATAAGTCAGCTGCAACAGTTCAACAGCAATTATACTCAAAAACCAATAGTATTGCCTTCATACCATCGGCAGCAAGTCTGTATCGTTCAACTTGACACCCCGATTTTAAAATTTTATGATATTCCTCTACTCGCCAACGGTAAGAATACCAACGCAGAATTGTAGCAGCCATAGAAGCATCGGTGACTGCTTCTGTTGTCAATAACATCCATTCTACAGGAGTTTCACCTTCTGGACAATCTATTTCTATGGCATAAACAGCATAAACTTTAAGTGGATCTCGATTATCAAAACGGTAAGGAGTACGGAGATTAACTTGGCAAAATCGCACCTCTAATTTAGCTTTGCGAGGAGAACGCTTACTAGTTTCTGGGAGTTGAATTTCTTGCCGTAATGAAATGGGTTGAGCTTCTAATTTGGCCCACAAGCGCTCACTGTTAGGGTCTAAACTCCGGTTTTGAGCAGCACGAACCACAACCCCTGTATGCTGAAGTTCACGAACTTTATCAAAGACCTCTGCTATATCACCTTCACGATCAAAAACATGGATCACGCGAGTAGATTTGCTAACACTGCTTTCTATCGTAGTCAGTGCTTCTACCCAACGATAAGATTCTTTCTCCTCAAAGGGGCGTTTTCGGGCTTCATACCTAGCTTGCGCTTGGCGTTTTTTCTTCTGTTCTGGTGTCTCATATGAGTGGTGGCTTCTGTTTTGGCTCTCGATGCCAAACTTTTTGCCATAACAGGCATCACCGCGCCAAAAGGTTAAAATTGTACGCTAAGGCTGTAATCCTTGTACAGCAATAGTTTCCGCCCTACCTTTCATCGGATGATCGCCTAGATCAGATGGATATTCGTCAAGTTTTTCACGGCAACGAAATCTTAAGGTAACTTCACCTGTTGTTTTTCTCGTAGTCCAGTAAATACCATGAAGTTTTTCTACAGGATTACCGATTATCTCTAAAGCAATTGTGCCATCGTGGGGCTGGCTACGTTCTGCAACTGATATAGAGGGAGAACTCGTGTAGCAATATCCAAGCTTTCGTAATTGCTCATCACTATCCAGCCAGAAGTCGGCGAAGTAACTTCGACTTGTCATCTCTGCTGTACGCATAACACAACTAATATGAGTGAAGGACTGTTTAATTGTGAGAATTGTGGGTATAGGGCCGGGAGTCTCCCCAGTCTGCGGATTCTTCCAGGTCGTTTGTATGCTTCCTTGCCAAGTCCCTTCAATATAAGGGAAGGGAACAAGCCACTTCTGAAAAATTCGCCATTTCCAAGCATAGGTGACAAACCCTACCCATAAAATCACCAGAATTGGAATTGTTTTATAGGCAATCTTCAATGCACTCCAGATGTCTGTAATCTCTGCACCTGTGACAAGTGCGACACCGATAAAACAAATCGCAAACAGTGCAAAAAGAAAATATGCAAATGATTTGGCTTTCAGATTCTTCATGTATATCCAATATAATTCCAGACTGCTTGGAGAAAATTATTCGCCTCCTGGCGAGTCCACGGTTGAGAATTGCGGAAGAGATACTTCAATTCATTTACTTCACCCCATTCAGAACAATCTTCATCTTTACGTGTGCGACTCCAGATGTTTACAATGATATATCGAAGAATTTCTGTGTATGACTCTTTTGAGAATGCTTCCAATGCAGCATTCCAAACCAGGCATTCGATAAGAAACGACGAAATGTTTTTGGCTCCTGATACGTTCTCGCTCTGCATTTTGTCTCGGAGACGTTTCAAAATGCGAATAACCCGTTTATATTTCCGGCCTGTACTATTATTTCTATTTACCCCATTATCGTAAGTCTGCTGAGGCCAATTCTGTATCAAACTACCGTTATCCGGCTTGAAGGCAACACCTGAAATGTAGTGAGGAGTGCCATCTGTGTTCCATCTTCCTGTGTAGTGTCGATGCTCGAAAGTAGGCACTACATCTGCATCAATTCTGTAAGTGTTTGCATGAACATCAAAAGCTTTATTACCTCGTGTAACCCCATTTCTACCAAAGTAATTGACTAACGCCTGCTCAACCATATTCTTGAATTCAGCAAAGGATATAGCACTACCCACATTACCAAACGTGTTTCGTGTAGTACCACTGGGATAGTCTGGAAAGAATGCTGAGTTATAGCGGACACATATATCTACATCACTGTTCTGTCTAACATTTGTGCGGGCACGGTAAGAGCCTTGAGCAAAAACGGAAATGTCTAGGCTTGATAGTTTAACATCAGCTTTGATCGCTTTGCGAACAATTCTCTCTGCGTTCTCACATTTATCAGACTCTGTTTGGCTAGGCCCCCTCGACCAAGAAACAAAGGTATCTTCGGATATATTCATGTACTAAAAGTCTCCCTACCTCATTCTTGGGCGGTATATTATTACAGTCACTTCCAATACTGCAACCACCACTGTTTCAATTTCATCCAATAACTTTGCTTTTGTTTATCGCTCTTTGGTTTCTCTGTCATCACGTTACTAGAAGCATCTTCAAAGTATTTCTCTTTTGCAGAACGATCATATATTCTGGCAGCGTCAATCTCTTCTTGTGACCATTGGACAGCCCATATAACATCATTATGTCTGATCCAATAATGAGACTTACACTCAAAACTCCAGTTACCAATTGAAGGCTCAAGCGAAATTGATTTACCGTTAAAGATTAACTTCCAATCGGTTGGGCTTAGTGGAGTAAAAACCTCATTTCCACATCCGCAGCAACATTTATGAGCTACGGTTCCAAACTTTATAGACACATAGATAGTGTTGTCATTGAGGTTATCAGGAATATATTCAACAAATTCGTGTCTAAGCACTGTTTCAGCCTTCTAACTGGTCTTCGTTAATTAGTGTATTGCCATCTATGGTATATGTAGTATTATGTTCCTCGTTGAAGTCTCGATAGAATCCAAATATTTTTTTCCACTTTATTACAGCTAAGGCTGCATTAAGAGCATTCAGATCAGCAATCTGAATATTTTGAGCATAGTCGTTGTTACCGTTATTGTCTGAAAAAGAAACTCTTTTATTTATATGCTCACGCTGTTCTATAGTGCTAGTCGTGACTCTTAGTATCCCCCCTAACGATTCATCAACTAAATTCACACCAATTCCGACATCAATGAAAGGAATGCCAAATTCTTCTAATTTTTCAATAATTAGTTTTTTTGCTGTACCTCTATCAAGGCAAAGGAATACAAACTTCATCTTCTTTAAATAATTAACGCTTATTTCATCCTCAATATAGAAAGCATGAGGAATAATACCTTGATGCATTTTGGAGTACAGTTCCTTGAAGTAAATTACCTTATAAGGAATTTCCCTCAGTTCATCAATTGATGGCGCACCTGGAGACCTAAATGCGTTATGTTGAAATAATTTATCTCCATCAAATAGATGAACTCTTTTGACAGGAGTTTTGGCTACTAGATCCAACACGTATGTTCCCGTTCCACCTAAGCCAATAATAGCAACATCTTCCAGTGCTAATTTCTGAGAAATTAGATTGATACCCGCCCTACTTGATGCGGTATCACGATAACAGAATGGCGATTCTCCTTCCTCCGATTGGATAACTGAGAAATTCTTTGCTGTGACAGCCGGATCAATTGCTTGTGCAGGACTAGAAATAATAGCGATATACGTAGTCAGCTTTTCATAATAGTTTGAATAGCCTTGAGGAGGTTTGCTTGAAAACGTATGTTGAACTTCAACTCCCTGAGTGAGTTGCTTTCTTGTACTCGCATGTTTGATCTGAGTTATTTCTGTCCCGTCTTTATGGCAAGGATGATCACCGCCAAACTCAATAACGTGTGTACTAGGTTTAGTGGTTACATCGCCAGCAAGAGTCAATTCTGAAACAAGCATCCCGTATTTGATTTCTCGGTTGGAGTTTAAATACGGAATATTTTTGACCAGTAGATAGCCTGAGTTGATCTCCAGATCAAAGCCTTCATCTTGTAGACGCTTTAAGTCAATGCTACGACTTATCAGTTGCTGTGACATTGAAGATCATCCCATTTTTAATATGTACCGATTGTCCTTCGACTAGAGTTCCTTCAGGCCTGCTGCCTTTGCCCTTCTCGTATGTAACTGTAAAAAGGATGTTTTCGCCTGTCGGCGGACTACTAAATGCCAAAGAGACAATCTCGGTAAACGATAATTCCTTTGAAGTAACCTCTTTGGGACGACCGTTCACGATGATCTTGAATTCTTTAGTGCTATAGAAATGCTCGTCTTCTTTGAGATGAATCTCATTTCCATCATTCGGGATGACTTTATCTTCCTGCTTTCCCTCTACCTCCTGAAACAGCTCGAATCCATGAGGAACGTGCCCAAGTACATAAAGCGCCGAACCTGTTGTTGGATTCGGCGACTCGAACTGCTTACGATCTATATGGACACGGACTTTACTATGCCCTACATCATACTTGTGTTCTTTTTCGTTCATCATTAAATCCTCACACCAAAATAGCTAATACAATACAAACCCCTGATGCTAATCGTGATAGAGTGAAACTATTCCATCTCTGCAACAACGTTGCTTCAGTGATTCAAATCTATTATATCACCTCTGTAACAGCGTTGCAATAGTGAAACACAAACGAAAGGATTTTTTATGGCTAGGCTTACACTTGAGCAACTTGGCCCCCTCATCAAGAAACGAAGGGGTAGCAGAGGACTGAGACAAGTTGCGGCAGAAATGAATATCAGTGCGGCAACCCTATCACGAGTAGAGGCAGGAAAACAGCCTGATCTAGACTCCTTTACAAAAATTTGTGCCTGGCTCGGAGTCGATCCTGGTGAAGTTCTTGGTTACAAGGAGCATGGAGAAACAGAAACTGCATCCAAGCCCAACCAAACGGTGATGCTTGCTCACTTTAAGGCAGGCAAGACAATGAGTCCAAAAACCGCGCAACATTTGGGTGCATTAATTCTTGCTATTCATCAAGCTGCCGTGGCAGAGGACGACGAATGATCGGCCCAATATCAAAAAATGACGAAGCACTGTTCGTTCGGGGTTTCAAATCACGATGCGAGAACACTGCGATTCAGATTAGATCACATTTAGGACTGAAAGATACAGACCCATTGTTTGCACGCGAAGTCGCAAAGTATTTAAATGTATTTATCTGGGAACTCGCCAATGTGCCAGGCTTACCCCGCGAAACGCTTCGTTACCTTCAATCACCGGAGGGCGATGAATGGTCTGCTGTTACCGTCCGCTCAGGAACAAAAGACATTATCGTACTCAATCCGTCCCATTCAGTTGCCCGCCAATCCAATGATCTGATGCACGAGCAGGCTCACATCATTCTTAACCATGAATCATCCCAGATCATCGTATCTGATAGCACTGGCATAGGCTTTCGTACATTTGATAAGCGCCAGGAGGCCGAAGCCGATTGGTTGGGTGCTTGTCTCTTACTCCCTAGACCTGCTATCGCTGCCAGTCATCGTCAGAAGATGGATGTTGAAGCTGCGGCCGATTATTTTGGTGTTAGTAAGGAGTTGTACAAGTATCGACTACGTATAACGGGCGTAGAGAAGCAGCTATCTCGTTAAGCATAGCTATGGCTATTCCTGTCCTGAAGATTCTGGCATCACCGCGCCAAAAGGGTAAAATTGTATGCTAAGGCTGTAATCCTTGTACAGCAGCAATAGTTTCCGCCCTACCTTTCTGAGGTAATATTTCATGAGATAGAGAAGCAACTAGAAGTTTGGTTTAAGAAACGTTGATAATTACGTTTCTTACTTTGCATCTCAAAGCCAGTTTTAGAGCGCATTTGCAGAGCCAGTACCGCGCAACAACTCTGCGTGGCATTGGCTCAGAATTTTCCTTAGCGTACAAAAAACCTTTTTTGGCACGGTGATGCCTGGGTTGCGATCATCATCACCTACGCTTGTTATCAAAATTCCCTGTCTGCAAAAAATCCTTTCCAGTTTGATTTTGGGAATCAATGGTTCCTATGAAGCTAAAGAGTGCCCAAAACATCTGTGTAAAATATTGTGGCATCTGCGCGAAAAAGAAATTTGTATCCAATTGATAAATTCCTTAGCAAGGGACTCGTATTTTCCATAGATTTGCTGTATCTTGTTTATTCCGTGCAATGATTAACACCCAACTTCTCCAAATTTTACTGTCATCCAAATTTTCAGCCAATGCTTTTGGAGAGCAGTGAATGAAAACTTTTAATACATAGATATGAAGATCATCAAAAAATCCGACAAGCTGACTCTGAAGAAAATGATGGAAATCCAACACGCTGAAGACCAAAATCTTCTCTTCTGTACCGTCAATTCTTCAGCCCCTGTGGTTGATGAGCAACCAGCAGCAATTCCAGTGGCTAGAGTTCCTGACTATATTCCATTCTTTGACAATCCTCCAGTACAGTCTGTTGGCAACTCTGGCTGGCAGATTTCTGACATTTGGCGGGATATCCGGGTGGATGATTTTTGTGGGTGATACTCCTGATAAACATAGGCAAAAAAGAATACGTTACTTTTGTGGTATACGTACTGTCAAAAACAGGAGTTGCTCTTTGGTAAAGAAGCCTACCAAATAATCAACGGTAGCATTAAAGTTGAGTGCGTAGACGTTTAGGCGGCAAGGCGATAGATATTGCAATGGCTCAATGGGTAAACGAAAGAGAAAACATCAGAAGACATCCTTCCCTTGGATGGTAGAAGAAGAAAATCTGTTCATTGCAAAGACTGGTAACGAAATAGTTACAGATGCTGGATGGGAGAAAATTTCATTTGAAGAAGCGAGAAAACTATTTAGTCCCGAAACATTTCAAGAATGGTACGAACTGTTCCTAGAAAATACAGATATTTCGGAAATACTTTCAGAATCTAACGTAGATATAGATTTAGATGATGAATCAGCAATAGATAACTTTTTACAAAGGAGCAACTGGACACCAAAACAAGTTAATTTAGTTGTAGCGAAGGCTATCTATAAAAATCATGCCTGGGTGAGAGCATTGCTGATTTCTACACCTGATGTTGAAGAACCCTACTTTCAAAATTATGAAATGGAGGCAATTCGTTTAGGAGTCCAATTGCGGAAATACATCAAAGAAGATATTCCAGTAATTAATGACTGCAAGAATGCTGTCAGACATTTACATGGAAGATATGCCCTCATTGGCTGGCAACCAAGAAATTGTGTGACAGCAGCTCACAACCTAAAAATATCTCAAGCAACTAAGGTTTACAATGAACTTCTCTGGGATGAAGATTGGGTAGATGAAGAAGACTGTTCAGGAGATTGACAGCTTTGATGATATCTAGGACTTACGCACTGTACAAATTTATGATCTTGTGAATTAACGAAAATACGTCGTTTCAGGCTTTTATAAATTATCCTCAGATCAATAGCGATCGCCTAAAAAGTGTCGAAAAATCAAGGTTTAATGCCTGAAATCCATACCACATATTTGGTATTTCCTGTCAATGCGTAAGTCCTAATATCGTTGAAGTGACTTGGCTTTTGCTAGACAATGATTGCGTCTAGAAGCGATCGCACTTAGGTGCGGTTTACTTAAGTAATCAACGATAATAAATGTACTCCCGGCTCCTGCTCATCGCCCCACTAATTCTGTTAAAATCGCGTCTTCCAGCACGTAAATTTTGAGGCAGTGCCATGTGTGCAAAGGGATTTGGGCAATCTCAACCTACTAAAATCGATAAACTTGTTGAATCTGCGGTGCGTTATTGCCACAAGCGACACCCAGAAGCCTTAGAGGGTGTTTATAAAATAAATATTAAGGACTTGAACAACGATGATTGCGACCTAATCGACGTAACATCAGATGGGTCATAGCAGCATATATCATGGTTTCACTGGTTTTGGGGCAATACTCGTAGTCTTTACTCAGACGGCGATAGCGACCTAACCATGCAAATGTACGTTCTACAACCCAACGTCGAGGCAATATCTTAAAGCCTGAAGTGTCATCAGAACGTTTGACGATCTCAATTGCACAACCAATAAAATATCTGACCCAATCGACTAATTTTCCTGCATATCCAGCATCCGCCCAAATTAAATGTAATTTGGTTTACTGAGTATTGAATTTTGTCTAGCACGAGTTTTGCTCCATCACGGTCTTGAACAGAAGCAGCATGTACAACAACCATCACGCATTAAACCCATCGTATCCACAAGGATATGGCGCTTGCGACCATTAATCTTTTTTCCGGCATCATAGCCGTCAATTCCTCCTTTTTCAGTCGTTTTAACGCTTTGAGAATCTATGATTCCTGCGGATGGTTCAACGTCTCGTCCTTCGATTTTCCTTAACTGCGATGGCGTAACCGCCCGCTGGAAGCGATCGCAAAGTTGAATGGATTTTTTGCCATATACCCAAGCGTAGCCAACGTTGAAAATACGAGTATACAGTTTGCCAGCATGGCAAATCATGAGGCATCATTCGCTCCCGTGCAACCGGCACGCAAAATGTAAAAAATGGCGTTTACCACGCGATCGCATATCGACTTCACGCTTTTTTCCACGTTTACGCTTACGATAACCGGAATCATTGATTTAATCAAATTCCATTCTATGTCGGAAACGTCTGTGGGATAAGGTTTTCGGCTCATTGTACCCGATTCAAATAACACTACTTCCTATGTATGAACAAAATAAGTGTTTTGGGGAATGACTGCGATGCTCTTTATCTTTTATTTATAAACACCCTCTTAGACAGCATCTTTGATTATCTATCTGTCAACCTCAACCAACAAGTAGTAACAGGGATTTTGGCAGCATTGCAGAAAGATATTGACACTTTGAGTTGGTTTTGCGGCTACATGGCATCAGAAATCAACCGCAGTGAGGACAACCAAAAGCCCCATCATCCCATCGCGGAACTTAGCAAAACTCTCATTACATCGGGAATGGAACCCTTTACTGATTTTATGCCTTACCCAGGTTGCCGCATCGTTATACTCAATTCGGAAAAATTTGAATCATTGCCAGAGTCAGTATATTAATCCAGAAAATAGAGACATATTGGAAAAGTTAAAGCACACTAGTAAGAGCAACTTTAACTATTCAGTAATGGTGTGGCAATGTGGCTAAAATATGGTGTTAATGAAGAAGGTATCTTGATATGTATTGAAGATATAGCAATCCTAAATGAGTTGTGAAAAATTACACATAACGATAAACTGGATTTAATTAATATAGACAAAATGCACAAAATGCACAACTCCCTATATGAAAGAGTTGCTTTTTTGGCTAATTTAAGTACAGGTGGTGAAGGTATTTTTACTGGTGCTGATATTTCCCAGGACAAAGTTATTGCTACTGGTGATACCCTACTCGGCTCTACAGTGACTCAACTTGGTTTTTCTAGCCAGGGATTGAATAATTCTGGTCAGATTGCTTTTTATGCAACCTTAGCTGATGGTATTAGTGGTATTTTCCGTGCAGATCCCCAAACTATACAATCCCAATTAGTTCCTGAATCAACTAATACATGGGGAATTATCACGTTTGGGATGGTGGTTATGGGTTTAATCAAAAAACGGGTATTGTCAGATAGAAACTGACACTTTTATCAAGCACCCCAGACTGGGTTCATGTCTGTTTGGGGAATGCTGGGGAGCGATGGGCTTACTCCCCACGCTTTAAGAGCGATCGCTCTTAAAGCGTTACAAGTTTCCTCTAAGAAACCTTTAGAGGGCGTAGTTTATCGCCTTAAGTTGGTAGCCTGGTACTAAATCACGTATTTCAATGAGTGCGATCGCCCAAGTGAAATCGCGGTTACGCCATCGCCCCTAGCAACTTTTCCTCTAAGAATTCAAGTTCAACATCACTTAAAAAACTCCCATTCACTCTAGCAATAAATTTTACTCTAAAAATGGATTTTACGGATATACACTGAGGTAGATTGCGATTTTGCATGGTTAATATGTAACAAATCATATAGCAAGCCCTACTTAGGCTAGAAGGTAAAGTTTAGAAGTTAAATGACTATCAAAAAACCCTTGGCTATCAACCAGCCAGAGGTGGGGCAGATCATTCGTGATCTGCGGCTTGCCTTCGGGCTAACGCAAGAACAGTTTGCAGCAACTCTCGGTGTGACATATACCACGATTAATCGTTGGGAGAATGGACGCTCAACGCCGTCGCCGCTAGCGATGGAGAAAATTGAGGGGATGTTGGAAAAGATCGGAGATAAGGGTAAGGATTTGTTGGCTAAATATTTGCGGAATTAGTTGTTTGCTCAGTTTTGGTATGAGCGATCGCAACTGTGATGTGGCGATTGCAGATTTAAGCTGTCAATGAACCGGGCATTAAAATCCAGACTATCCACTCTGCCAAGGGATTACAGTACCGTGCTGTCATCTTGATGTGGGCAGACCACCTACCGCGACAGTTTGATGATTCAAATGAAGCAGAAGAACGTTCTTTGATGTACGTTGGTACTACTCGCCCAGAAGATTTTCTAGCTATCAGCGCCTCCGGTTACTCGACATTTATCTCTGAAATCGAAAATTCAAAGAAAGCCGATTTTGCATAAACGCCCAATTTCCGACCGTTTTTAGTCGTGGCGTGTGCTTAGTTGTCAGTCGTCAGTATTGTTATTCGGCATCTGCGAAGTGAAGTGGCGATCGCTCCTATTCAAGGGAGGAAACCCCAGGCGATCGCACCCCAACCCCTAATTCGTCCAAAGTGCTAACTCCAACTGCCCAGGCGAGGTATTCGTTCTGCCCCGCGCTCGACTGTGCAGCGCAATGTGGCATGGTGTGCAAAGCGGAATTAGGTTCTCTGGTCGGTTATCTTCAGGCGTAAAGTTGGCATGGTGTACCGATAGCGTCAATACAGTCCACTCAGAGCGCGTCAGTTCCTTTGACTTCTCACCTGGGCGCAGACATTGCTGATTGCAGTGCCGACAGCGCCAATGTGCTGCCGCTTTAATGGCAGTGGCTATGTCGTCCCAATCATCCGCGTATCGCTCTCTATAAATAGGCATTTTCCTACAGTACAGATTAAGCAGTTGGAGAATTTTAATAACTGTACCAAGTTTTGGTATCGGCAGAATGCAATCTCCTTTCTTCTACGACAAGAAATCAAACACTGTCCCACTCTCCAAAAGGGACGAAGTGAGAAAGCGCTTGTCCATCTTAAAGCCAAAAGTATTAAATTAAGTTCCTATAAGGTTTGTAATTAAAAACCCAATTTTCAAATTCTTCACTACTCATCTGTGACTGCTCCTGCATTTGCTGATCGTCCGCCTCTGTGTTAGTTGTGTAGTAACGCATTTCGCCCAATGCACTACGGGTTTGTATCAACTGTGTACGGGGGATGCGACGTTGAGAGTAAGTAGCCAAAGCTTCTTGAATGCTGGATGCTTGGGAACAGCACAACGCTAGTTCATATGCGTCTTCAAACGTGCTATTTGCTCCCTGTCCCAAAGCAGGTGCCATTGGGTGAGCTGCATCACCTAATAAAGTAACTCTTCCTTGACTCCAAGAGTTGAGCGGTAAGCGATCGCAAATTGGTGTCTCCCAAATTTGCGATTCTGGAGTTTTTTCCACAAGCGATCGCAATGATTCTCCCCAGTCAGCTAGTTGCTCAAGAACCTTAGATTTGACAAGAGCCATATTTTGGGAAAGAGTACAATCTTGTAATAACTTACGATATAGCCACGAAATATACCCATCACCGACATTCAGCAGGTACATAAATTCTTGATTACCTTTAACAAATCCGAGTTCACCCGGATTAAGTACTTCTTGGTTGCAATTGATAACACTACGCCAAGACATACTTCCTAAATAGCGGGGTTTGCCGTCTCCAATTAAAGCTTCTCTAATCGCAGAGTTGATACCATCGGCTCCAATTAGTAATTCTGCACTAATCTGTTCCCCATTCTCAAAATATATTGACACACAACGATCATTTTGTTCAAAACCGATGCAGCGATGGTTAAGATGAATACTCTCAGACGGCAGTTTAGACGCAAGAATTTGCTGCAAACGCCACCACCAAACGGTGATTAATGACTGACCGTATTTATCTTGAAACCTACTTCCTGGGTTAGTGCGAATTGTTTCACCTTGAGTATTCTTTAAAACGGTTGTCCTCACCTCAGAACCTAAAGTTTTGATAGTTTCTACTATGCCCGGTTCAATAGCATCAAGGAAATTTAAACCATTTGGTAGCAATCCCAAGCCACCACCAACAGGACGAAATAAGAGTGCTTTTTCGTACACTTGAACATCACACCCCAGTTTCCGGAGTGCTACAGCAACAGCCAAACCCCCAAGTCCAGCACCAATAATCGCCACTTTTTCGATAAGTGGTCTGGATAACTTCTCAACTTGAGCTTTTTCTTGTGCGCTTGTGTGGGGTTTCATACTTAATTTAACGTTATCATTGTTTAGAGCGATCGCTATGCGTATGTGAGTCCCGCGTATAAAGTTATGTTACACTATGAAGCGTGGTGCATTGTGAGACTTGATTTGCTTCGTGCCCTCACCCACCAAAAAAAGCCACTCACTTCAACTGAAGCTTAATTCTTTAAGTAGAGGAAACTGATAATTAGAAATACATATACTGCATAGTAATCAAGCAAATATTCATTGTATATGCCCCTAGTTTTAGACCAACTGGGGGCTTTTTTTAAGTTTTTTATCCATCTGGATTGGGAATATGTCAAAAGAAATAACAACAATTTAACTACTCCTTGGGGCTCAGGGCAATTAATTCTGTTGACAGATTGGATGTCAATGTTTGGGCTGTTAATCTGTATTTGTTCGGAAAAAAGTTATATCAGTTAAAAACAATGAATATTCTTGCTTGGATTGTTTTAGGTCTAATCGCTGGCGCTATCGCCAAGGCTATCTACCCCGGTCATCAAGGCGGCGGAATTCTGGCAACAATTATTTTAGGAATCGTTGGTGCATTTATTGGCGGTAGTTTGGGTGTATTTTTCAGTACGGGAACTCTAGCATTAGCTGCTCCAACTTTCAGCATACCGGGTTTATTAGTAGCAGTTTTGGGTGCAATCGTTGCCGTTTTCTTGTGGAATCTAATCAACCGCAGCAGTGCTGTATAAGAAATTAAATTGCAGTCAATTAATAGTAAACATCAGGGAACTTAATGACTATTTCTCTCCCTGAATTTAATTAAAACAGTAGCGTCAGCCTATGGTTAGGTTGGCGCTATTATTATATTTTTGGTCAAGTTTTTGTGCTTGGGGCATTGGATGCGATCGCTCTTATGTCCTGATTGCCAGCCAAATTTACTCAACATCTGCCAGAGCTAGAATTTTGTTGAAATTGTAGACGTTATCGGAGGTAACAGGCTCAGTTTTAGTTGGTGGTGCAGCTTGTTGCCAGAGTCTTAACAGTCCGACAGCAAAATCAAATGCCTCCTTCAGTGCAAAGGCGAGTGTCAAAATTTCAATTGTGTAAGTGAGAGCTAGTTGCATATTTCAAGTTGTCCAAAGTTTTGAATGCTGCAAGCTATGCATTCATCTTACAGATAAGTGATCGCACCTATTGCCCTGTTTAATTTTCCTCTAAGAATTTCTTTGGTTAGCTGTGATACTTGCCTGATGGGGATGCGATCGCCTCCGGCGGGCGGGTACGCCATCGCATTCCCCCAATCCCACAAGCGCTGCAACCACAAAAGAAAACCATACGCCGGACTCACGGATAAAAATGTTACAAAACACTACTCAAATAGTTGCCGCCACTTAAATGTAGTTTAATAATTATTTCGCACTTCTAATAGGAGATTCCTGAACCATTGAAATCGCCATATTTATAACTTGCTGCTTAGATAAAGCCCTAGATTGTACCTCAAAAAATAAACCGTTTTGTTTCCAAAAAACATGATGTCTGTAACCAGCACGCGCATAAAAGTAAAAACCTTGAATTCCTGATTTTAAATTAATTGGTTTAGCATTGCTGTGGTCGGTAGCATGAACTTTTCCCCCCGTCAGTTTCCACAGCACCCAGGTGTCAATCGCAAATTAATACCCTAAACTATCTACACTACCGCATATACGTGGGTGTAGATATGGCAAAAATCGAACGGGAATCAATTAACTTCAAACTGCCCAAATCCCTAACAGCAGCACTTCGCAAAGTAGCAAGCGATCTGCCGTAGGCGGCAGCGCTTCGCTATCGCAACACCACCGCTACAGATTTAGTAATTCAAGGGCTGCATCACATCCTGGGTGTCGGTTCGCGGACTAATTGAAAAATTTTTAACGGTGCTATCGGGGTTCTAGCTCCTTTTGTCGCAGACAAGCTTGAAAATTAGTCGCGGAGTATATGAAAAATTCCCGACCTTATTCGCGGACTAATTGAAATTTTCTGCATAATTGGGGTGAAAGGTGCAAAGTAAATGCAGGGTAAGGCTTTCGAGCAACGACCCTGTAAATGGCGATCACCGTGTAGTACGAAATAATAAGGGTTACACAAACATATTTTCAATTAGTCCGCGAATATTTTCAAGCTTGTCTGCGACAATTTTCACTTTGTCTGCGAACCGACATAAACCACCTCGCTAACAGTGCAGATAAGCGTGTAGACACTGGTGTAGAGAACAGACTAAGCTCGTTGGAGCAGAAACTAGAAACGCAAGCACTACAGTTAGCGGGACTTAGACATTTTTTGTGGTCAAAAAAGCCTCAAAGCTATATACATCAATCATTTCACCTCGATTTAGTTTTTTTATTGATATATCTGGGTTTGGGCGATTTTTTGGGGTTTGAGGTATATCCCTTGCCCTAAATGGATTTGAGGCTTTTTTCTCGTTGTTTTTTGTCTAAGTCCCGTTAGCAAAAATTGAAGGAGCCATAACAACCCTTAGTCAGCAGCAATCGCATACAGGTGGGGGCTACAGAAGGCAAGCTTTTAACTATCATCCTCCACAACTAGAACTTCAGCCCTACACAGGTGAAAATTTAGCGAAAAGATTGGGAGTTGATATCGCAACCCTAACAAGAGAACGAGAAAATCAGAGTGAAAGTGAATTTGAAATTTGGTGTCGTCGCAAAGACCCAAGCCCGGTGGGGTGGCGGTTTAACTCAAATTCGGGGCTTTATCATCCAGTGAAGTAAATGGTGATGGGTTCTGCGTAAGCACAGCTATAAGTGCATTATTAAAAAATCCTGGTTTGCTAGGTAGAATGACGCAACTGCGTGTCTCGCTCGAAGGGCGAAATCCGCCATCTGCTCTTCGAGTGGAATCTAAAAGTGGGAGAAGAAGCTGCGGGTTGCGCGATCGCTTTTGTTATCCCGACTAAAATCGCCATCCGGATCTGTATTACCAACACTTGCTTCAAACCAAATATTGTTAATTTTATTTACTTTTAAGAGCCATATTGTGAGTTATGTGGTTAAGGCGAGGGAAGATAATTACTTATGAGAACGCAGGTTGTGAGAATTACATTTCCCATAAGTGACAGCCATTTTGAGGAAGAGTACTTTTTTTGAGGGTGATTTTGCACGAAAACAGCGAGTGTATTATTTAAAGGTGCTGATAATTCTTCCTGGGTGGTTTTTATGAGTGTTCGGGAGAAGCAGGAGCAACAACTTGAATCTTCTTTATTGTTGGCGGCGCCTGTCCCGTTAACCGAACATCCAGCTCACGTTTATCTCAATTCAAGGTTAAGTCCTGGTTCCCGTCGGGCGATGCGGGGGGCATTGAATACGATAGCTTTCGTAGAACTTTTATATCAGAACTTTTCGATGCTGGAGTTGATATATCTACAATTCAGCAGCTAGCTCGCCACAGTAATGCTAACCAAACCACTCGCTACGATAGACGCGGTGATGAAACGAAACGCCGTGCTGTACAGAAATTGAGTATTCCTAAAAAATAGTCATTTATTAGAGATTGGCCCAAACGTCATGCGTTTTTAAAAGGGAAGAGGGAACTGCGAGCAAGCACGTAGGAAAGCATATGAGCGAATGATACAACATACAACAAGCACAAAGTTTAGGTGCCGATGCTGTAAATAGAAAGTATTTGTACCAGTTCATAGATTAGCTCTCTTTCTTCGCACCCATTGAAAACCAAAACCCTTTGTTTACCGTAATTCCAGTAATATGAGCAAGCAAAAATCCATGTGGGAGGTGCCGCACTCAGTTCATTACTTTATTTAGATAAAATTTGAACTACGGAGTAGAGAGTTGATAATTGTAATTAAGGAACGCGCGACTTTGGAGCAGGTCGAGCAGATGCTAGAAACTTTGAGGGTTTATATCAAAGTCGTGGTAGATATTGAACGCGGTATATTAGCAGGAGGAGGAGAAAAACACGCTTGGTGCGAAGCTGTATTAACCCAAGTTGCTAGTTATAGGGAAAAGCGATCGCATTGGATCAATAAAGCAATAAAATCCCCTCCAGGAAGAAAGAGAGGAGGGGTGTATGTTAAACGAAATAATTGCCATTTATGCTATCACGGATGACTTGTTGAAAGCGATTGGGCATGATGAAGATAGTCGTCGAGTTGTGAGCGATGCAGAAATTATCACAACGGCTGTGTGTGCGGCAATGTTCTTTAACGGCAACCACAGTAAGGCTTGTACTTATATGAAAGAACATGAATTGATACCTAGCATGTTAGATAAATCACGATTTAACAGAAGATTACACGGGATTTTTATGTTAATGAACGATTTATTTCATCAAATGGGAATGATGCTCAAAGAAATTAGTGAGGATACGGAGTATCTTTTAGACTCATTCCCTGTGCCAATGTGTGATAATATCCGCATTTTTAATATCAAGTTAATTGAGTCAGAGCAATATAGAGGTTACATTGCATCGAAGAAAAGATACTTCTATGGTGTGCGAGTTCAATTATTAACAACTAAAACCGGAATTCCTGTGGAATTTGTGTTTTTACCTGGTAGCGCCTCGGATGTACGTGCCTTCAATGCCTTGCCGTTAAATTTACCACCAGATAGCGAAGTATATGCTGATTCGGCGTATACGGATTATACCGTTGAAGATGACCTGGAAGAAAGTAGTCAAATATTCTTAAAAGTAATGCGTAAAAAGAATTCACGACGTAATGACGAACCCTGGAATCAATATATTAAACAATCTACTCGACATTATATTGAAACTGTATTCAGTGGAATCACGGGTGTTTTCCCAAAATTTATTCATGCTTGTACTTTACAAGGGTTTTTACTGAAGGTTGAAGCATTTATTTTTTCATTTACCCTCCAAAAAGCATTTATTTATTGAGTTTGATATATTACATTTAATAATTCACTATTGAGGTGTTTAATTGAGTCAAAGTTGACGGTTGCGCTACGCGCAACCGTCAACCTGTGATGGCGATCGCATGAATCGACGGATGCAAAAAAATCTAAAATTTAATAACCCGCAACTTGGGTTATTAGAAACGAGATGATGGTCTCTCATGTAATCACAAGCTTGACTCTGATTGCCACCAAAGAACATTGCCGCAGTTATGACCGTTGTCATAATTTCCGCATCATTCATCTGTCTGCGACTATCTTCACTATGCCCAATCGCCTTTAGCAGATCATCGATGATAGCATAGACAGTAATTATTTCGTTTAGCATATTCCCCTCCGTTTTTTACATCTGGAGGGGATTTTATTGCACAAAACGATCGCCTGAATCAATAACTAGCAACTTGGGTTAGTAAAACATCATCGAAACCACCATCGGGGGATATCCTCAAAAAATCAGAAAAGAAACTTGAGGAAAATAATGAAGAGGGTGAGACGACAAAACCGAAGCCTGGAGGACAACCAGGACATCCAGGTAAAACTCGTAAAGGATTTGGAAGGGTAGATCGGTTTGAAATTTTACGTCCACAGTTTTGTGAGTGTTGTGGGATGACTGGTTTTTCACTCGAAGCGATAAAAGTTGAAATACAACAAGTTGCACAGTTAGTAGAACGCCCAATAGAAATAGTTGAATATCATCGTCATACTTGTGTTTGCCAGCAGTGTAATGTTTCCATTGCTGCTACAAATTTAAATACGATTGTGTGATGGAATTTCACCTTGCAGTTGGAAAAAACAAACTCTGTCCCTGGACGGAGAAAAGTCTAGAGCCTAGTAGCGAAGTTATAGAATCAGCAAATAATTTTATAAAAGTATTAGCTAATCATATTGTAGAGAATAACAGTAAAAGAGGTTTTAAAAAACACAACTTAAGTAAAAATGATGAAAACAAGGACACCCATATAATTATTTCAAATGATATAGTATCGTTTAAATCTCCTTCTGGAGTATCAAAGACTGAGTTTAAAAAGGTAAAATCAAGCAAATCAATTACAAAAACAAATCTACGTCCTGTTTATTTAATTGCACATCGATGTAATGATCCAAAAACTATTGAGACTGCTATCCAAAGTGGATGTAATGCTGTTGAATGTGATCTTAGTTATGATAAATCAAATATTAATTATGAAAAAGTATACGTGGATCATGACGGATATCCGACCACTACACTTACAGAATGGTTAGAAAAGGCAAAAATAGTTGCAAATCAGGAGCCGGAAAAGTTTGCTTTAATTATTTTTGACATGAAAATTACAACAGGAAATACTCACGCCGCCAAAACAGTAAAGAAAATACAGGATGAAGTTCGGTCTATACTTCCCAAAGACAACTGCTTGAATATAGTATTCTCTGTAGGAAAGTACGAGGATAGAGCAGTGTTTGATAATATTATTGGTGACCTGCAATCAAATGAGGGTGTCAGTATAGATTATAGTGATTATCCAAAACAAGTTGAGGAATACTTTTCCAGCAAAAATATGAAGAATCTGAATATATGGTATGGCAATGGGATAAATGCCGCACTTCCAGATCCAGGGCTATTTCTTCCGGGTAAAGGAATTTTTACCTCTATTAAAAAAGGAGCTGAATTACGCGACAGTAATAAAAAAATCAAAAAAGTTTATGTTTGGACATTAGCTAAAGAAAGTTCTATTAGACAATACTTTAATGAAGCAAAGGTTGACGGTATAATGATAAATGTACGTGAAACTCAAAAATATATTGGAGCAAAAATTACATCTATTGTCCTCGCCGGTGGACTTAAAGGAGGTCTCAAAACTATAAATGATTCAAATATTAGACTTGCGAAACGTAGCGATAATGCTTTTGACGTTTTCTAAAAACACAATTAAATAAAGAAATATAAGCTCGACATATTATTCTTCCATCACTCTCATAAGAGGCGGTAAATTCTGTAATTCCATTAGCACAGATGATAGATCCTTTTAATAAACCAGAAATCCCTGCATCTAATCCAGAACAGCAACTTAGAGGCGAAGAAAGTTTAACAGACGCTCAACGGCATAAGTTATTAGTTGAATGGAATAACACTACAAGAGAATATCCCCAGGATAAGTGCATCCACCGACTGTTTGAGGAACAGGTAGAGCGATCGCCTGATGCCATTGCGGTAGTATTTGAAGATAAACAGCTGACCTACCGAGAACTAAACGCAAAGGCCAATCAGTTAGCACAGTACCTACAATCGCTGGGTGTGGGCCCAGAAGTTTTGGTGGGGATTTGTGTAGAGCGATCGCTATACATGGTGGTGGGATTGCTTGGTATCCTTAAAGCCGGTGGTGCTTACGTTCCGCTCGACCCGGCGTATCCTATTGAACGCTTGGCTTTCATGTTAGAAGACTCCTCTGTACCAGTGCTGCTTACTCAGGCACAGCAGCTGGAGAAGCTTCCTCTACACTCTGCGCGTGTCGTCTGTTTGGATTCTGACTGGTCAGAAATTGCCCGACACAGCTCGGAGAACCCCATAAGCGAAGTGGCATCCGATACCTTAGCCTACGTCATATACACCTCAGGGTCAACGGGAAAGCCGAAGGGGGTTGCTGTTCCTCACCGAGCCGTGAACCGCTTGGCAATCAACACAAACTATATCAACTTAGAACCTCTAGATGTAGTTGCACAAGTCTCAAACTGTTCCTTCGACGCAGCCACATTTGAGATTTGGGGAGCCTTGCTTAACGGGGCGAGGCTTGTGGTGATTACTAAGCATGTAGCCCTTTCGCCTCAGGACTTTGCAGCCCAAATCCACTCGCTTGGTATTACCGTATTATTCTTGACAACCGCCTTATTCAATCAAATTGTGAGTGTTGTTCCGTCGGCTTTCCATTCGGTGCAACATCTTCTATTTGGAGGAGAAGCTGTCGATACCAGGTGGGTTAAAGAAGTGCTGAAAAATGGGCCACCACAGCGACTGCTTCATGTTTATGGACCTACCGAAAGTACAACATTCACCTCCTGGTACTTGATACAGGATGTTCCACAAGGTACTACAACCATTCCCATTGGTCGCCCCATAGCCAATACGCAGGTTTATTTGCTAGACGAAAAGTTACAACCTGTACCTATTGGTGTTCCCGGAGAATTGTACATCGGTGGAGATGGTCTGGCGCGGGGTTATCTCAATCGTCCCGATTTGACTGATGAAAAATTTATCCCCAACCCATGGAGCAATCAACTAGGTTCGCGCCTGTATAAGACTGGCGATAAGGCACGCTACCTAAGTGACGGCAACATCGAATTTCTGGGTCGGATAGATAACCAGGTCAAGATTCGTGGCTTCCGCATCGAACTAGGAGAAATTGAAGCAGCACTTTTGCAACATCCAAAGGTGCGGGACGCCGTTGTTATTGTCCGGGAGGATACCTATGGCGACAAGCGCCTAGTGGCTTATATCGTTAGTCAGCCACAAATCTCTACAGCGCCTGCGATTCCAGGGGACTCGTATGCCGAACACAATTCGCAGTGGCAAACACTCTACGAAAAAACTGATAGTCAGACCCTTACCCATCACAACCAGAATTTTAACATTAATCAACCGCTACAGGGTAAAGTTGGTCAAAAGCTGATTCCACTCCTACGCAGCTTCTTACAAGAAAAACTACCCGATTATATGGTGCCAAATGCCTTTATGCTGCTGGACACCTTGCCGCTGACCCCCAACGGCAAAATTGATCGCCACTCGCTGCCAGTGCCCAACTTCACGCGACTAAATCTGCCAGAAAATTTTGTCGCACCGAGTACGCATGTTGAAAAGGTGCTGGCAGAAATTTGGTCCCAAGTGTTGGGCGTCGAGCAAGTCGGCATCTACGACAAGTTTTTGGAATTGGGCGGACATTCTTTGCTGGCTATTCAGATAGTAAGCCGATTGCGCGACATCTTAAAGGTGGAGTTACCTGTGGATAGCTTGTTTGGCTCTCCAACAATAGCCGAACTGCTTGAGCGCATTGAGTACGAGTGCGATCTATTGCCTTTTAAGCAAGCTCCCCCCATCCAAAGAGTTTCTAGGAACCAAAACTTGCCTCTCTCATGGGGTCAAGAGCAACTGTGGTTTCTTGCACAATTACAACCCGATACTCCTGTTTATAACGAACCCTGCACCATTCGCTTTCCCAGAGCGATTAACATAAATGTCCTAGACAAAGCCCTCAACGAAATCATTAAACGTCACGAAAGCTTGCGAACGCGCTTCCTCACGGTGGATGGACAACCCGTTCAGGTTATTGCTCCACCCGACACCTTCAATTTAGCAGTAGTCGATCTCAGGCAACTCCCGCAACAGGAGCGCGAGGCTGAAGCTTTGCGGCTAGCTACAATAGATGCCAAACAGTTATTTAACTTAACAACAGGTCCACTGTGGCGAGCTACGTTGATGCAACTAGCAGACGTTGACTACAGGTTATTTCTAACTTTTCACCACATCGTAATCGACGGTGTTTCCATATACAACGTATTCCTTCCAGAACTAGCGACACTCTACAAAGCTTTCTCGACCGGCAAACCCAGCCTACGGCACGCTACGCTAACGTCATTGGCAGAACTGCCTGTACAATACGCCGACTTTGCTGTTTGGCAGCGGCAGTGGCTTACACAAGAGATTCTGGCTCGTCCGCTTAACTACTGGAAGCAGCAGCTAGCCGACTTGCCTGTACTACAGCTGCCTTATGACCGTCCGCAACCCGCTATTCCAGCCTTCCGGGGTGCAAGGCAATGTCTGGCGCTATCCAAAAATCTGATTTCTGCGCTTAAGGTTCTCTCGCAGCAGTCGGGGGTCACGCTCTATATGACGCTGCTAGCGGCATTCAAGACCTTGCTCTATCGCTACACTGGCTCCTTCGATATTGTTGTAGGTACTGTTAGCGCGGGGCGCAATAGATCAGAGATAGAGGGGACGATTGGGTATTTCCTCAAGACCTTAGTAGTGCGTACCGATCTGTCGGGAAACCCTAGTTTCCTTAAGCTACTGTCTAAGGTGCGGGAAGTAACCCTGGAGGCTTATGCCCATGAAGAATTGCCCTTCCAGGAGCTAGTAAAAACGCTTCAGCCTGAGCGAAACTTAAGCCAAAACCCCCTATTCCAAGTGGCATTTGTTCTGGAACCTCCAATGCCATCTTTGAACTCGGGCTGGAGCGTGAGTCAGTTGGATATCCAAACCGACACGGTGAAGTTTGATCTGACCCTTGAACTAGACGAAAGACCTGAGGGGATTGTCGGTCGCTTCAAGTACAACATAGATTTGTTTGAGGCTGCCACTATCTCGCGAATGATAGAACATTTCCAGACGTTACTGGAGGGAATTGTTGCTAACCCTATTGCGCGAGTTTCACAATTGCCTCTACTAACAGAGCGAGAGCGACACCAGCTATTAGTAGAGTGGAACAACACCACAAAAGAGTATCCCCAAGATAAGTGTATCCACCAGTTGTTTGAAGAACAGGTAGAGCTTACGCCTGATGCTATTGCGGTGGTTTTTGAAGATAAACAGTTGACCTACCGCGAGCTGAACCAACAAGCAAACAAAATAGCACATTACTTGAGAACTCTAGGTGTAGGAGCAGAGGTACCGGTAGGCATTTGTGTTGAGCGCTCTTTAGAGATGGTAGTGAGCCTGCTGGGCATCCTCAAAGCAGGTGGAGCTTACCTACCCCTCGATCCGGCATTACCTAAAGAAAGTTTAGCCTTCCGATTGCAGGATGCTCAAGTCCCAATCCTGTTGACGCAAAAGGGACTCCTCAAACGTGAGTCGGCTCAAGTGCAGACTGTATTGTACTTGGACGCAGACTGGGAACTAATTGCCCAAGAATCCGATACGAATCCCAAAACCGAACTGATACCGGAAAACTTAGCTTACGTCCTCTATACCTCTGGTTCTACAGGTCAACCTAAAGGCGTTGCGATCGAGCACAGGCAAATCCTGAACTACTTGCACGCCATCTTAGACAAACTGCAACTGCCAACAGGTGCCAGTTTTGCAACCGTTTCCACCTTCGCTGCCGACTTAGGCAACACCGCAATTTTCCCAGCGTTGTGTACGGGGGGCTGTCTGCATATCGTATCCCAAGAGCGAGCCATTGACCCCAAAGCCTTAGCAGAGTACTTTGTGCGCCATCCTATCGACTGTCTCAAAATTACCCCCGCCCACCTCGCTTCTCTCTTGGCATCCGCGTCTGAGTCTATCCTGCCGCGCCAATGTCTAGTCTTAGGTGGTGAAGCGGCAAGCTGGGACTTAATTGAAAAAATTCGACAATACGCCCCCAACAGTCGGATTCTCAACCACTATGGACCGACAGAAACCACGGTTGGCGTACTTACCTATCCTGTCAGTAACAAGCCAGCCAGTTATAACTCTAAAACTGTTCCTATCGGTCGTCCCATTGCTAACACGCAAGTTTATATTCTCGACCGCCATCAGCAACCAGTTCCCATCGGCGTACCGGGTGAACTACACATTGGTGGTGCTTCCTTAGCACGAGGCTACCTTAATCGCCCGGACTTGACAACTGAAAAATTCATTAACCCATTTAGTGGTAAAACCAATATCCGCCTCTACAAAACCGGCGACCTGGCTCGTTACCTAAGTGATGGTAACATCGAATTCCTCGGTCGGCTGGATCGTCAAGTGAAGATTCGCGGCTTCCGCATCGAACTGAGCGAGGTTGAGACAGCGATCGCTTCTCACCCAGCAGTGCGAGAAACTGTAGTCGTGGTGCCAGAAGATATTCCGGGTCACAAATATCTGGCAGCCTACATTGTCTCTAACCAAAAAGAAGCCTTCACCAGCAGTACTTTACGCGATTTTCTCAAGGAAAAACTGCCCAATTATATGGTGCCTGGAGCATTCGTAATGTTGAATGCCCTGCCACTCACACCGAACGGTAAAATAGATTGTCGCGCCCTTCCACCCCCCGAGCCAGTCAGGCGCTCTCTTTCTTTGGAGATGCCGCAAACCAAGGTAGAGAAACTCATTGCTGATGTTTGGCAGGAAATTCTTCTCATAGAAAAAGTTGGGCTGGATGACAATTTCTTTGATCTGGGAGGACATTCTTTACTATTAATCAAAGTTTGGCAGAAACTACAAACAATTTCTAGCAAAGAAATATCAGTGGTAGAGATGTTTAAACACCCAACTGTCAGAGCGTTGGGACAACTCTTAAGCGAACAGAAATCCCGAACACCAGATGATGCGCCCAAATCAAAAGCAGAACTAGCCGAACTCCGCAGGAGCAGTCAAGATTCCGTGAACCAACGAAGGAATATTAGGCAACAGTATCAGTCGCAGAAAAAACAGTGAATCAGGAGCAATGGAGATGAGGAATTTTTCTCAAAATGAGATTAGAGAATCAGATTTAGCAATTATTGCCATGTCTGGCCGTTTCCCAGGAGCGAAAAGTATAGATGCCTTTTGGGAAAATTTGCGTTCTGGGGTCGAGTCCGTTTCCTGGTTCTCCGATGAAGAACTCCTTATGAATGGAGTTCTTCCAGAACTGCTGCAAAACCCCAACTATGTCAGGGCTAGCCCCGTGCTGGATGACATCGAATTGTTCGATGCCAATTTCTTCGGCTTTAATCCCAAAGAGACCCAGATACTTGATCCGCAACAGCGCCTTTTTTTAGAATGTGCTTGGGAAACCTTGGAACAAGCTGGTTATGATGCCCAAACCTATGCGGGGTCAATCGGCGTTTATGCAGGGGTAGGTGCAAGTGATTATCTACTCAAAAATCTTTATCTAAATCCGTCTGTCTCCAGGACAGTCAGCACATATCAATTAAGACTGGCTACGAAAAATGATTTTCTACCGACAAGGGTAGCCTACAAGCTAAACCTCACCGGACCAGCAGTAAATATTCAAACAGCTTGTTCAACTTCCTTAGTCGCCGTACATATGGCTTGTCAAAGTTTGCTAAATGGCGAGTGCCACATGGCTTTAGCTGGTGCTGTTACTATCAGAATTCCCCAAAAGGAGGGTTATTTATATCAAGAGAGTATGATTTTATCCCCTGATGGTCACTGTCGCACCTTTGATGCCAAAGCACAAGGAACCATTGGTGGCGATGGTGTGGGTGTTGTCATGCTCAAGCGTGCAACAGATGCTCTAGCAGACGGAGATTATATCCACGCCATCATTAAAGGTTCCGCTATTAATAATGATGGCACGAACAAGATAGGGTTTACAGCGCCCAGTGTTGAAGGTCAAGCCGCAGTGATTGGGGAAGCACAGGCGATCGCGGGTATAGATGCGGAGACAATTAGCTATATAGAAGCCCACGGTACAGGAACAGAACTTGGCGACCCGATTGAAATTGCTGCCCTCACCAAAGCGTTCCACAACAGTACCAAGAAAAAACACTTCTGCGCCATTGGTTCGGTGAAGACGAATATCGGACACCTAGATACAGCAGCCGGTGTGACGGGTCTAATTAAGACAGTTTTGGCTCTTAAGCATAAACAAATCCCCCCAAGTTTACACTTTGAGACCCCCAATCCTAAAATTGATTTCGCCAACAGTCCCTTTTACGTCAACACGAAGCTGTCGGAGTGGAAAACCAATGGCGCACCTCGGCGAGCTGGGGTAAGTTCGTTCGGTATTGGGGGAACGAATGCCCATGTTGTGCTGGAAGAAGCCCCTGTTTTAGAAAAGAAGATAGGAGACAAGGAACAACAAACAAGACCAGCACAGCTATTAGTCCTATCTGCTAAAACGAGTTCCGCCCTAGAAGCAGCAACGAACAATCTCACCGAACATCTTAAGCAACATCCTGAATTAGATCTGGCAGATGTTGCTTATACCCTGAGTGTTGGTCGTCATGCTTTTGAGCATCGGCGGATTCTAGTTTGTTCTGAGTTGGATGAGGCAATAACAACGCTTCCAGAACAAGTTTTGACAGGTTATACAAAATCCTCAATCCCTTCAGTCATCTTCATGTTTTCCGGGCAGGGTTCTCAATATGTCAACATGGCACGGGACATTTACCAGAGTGAAGCCGTCTTTCGCCAACAGGTCGATTATTGTGCAGAACTACTGCGACCAGAATTAGGACTGGATTTGCGCCACATTCTTTACCCAGATTCTGATAAAATGGACGAGGCAGCCCAACAACTGCAACAGACAGCGATCGCTCAAAGCGCCCTGTTTACCATTGAGTACGCTTTGGCTAAATTATGGGAATCCTGGGGCATCCAGCCGCAAGGATTCATTGGTCACAGTATCGGTGAATACGTCGCCGCCTGTTTAGCGGGTGTTTTCTCCCTTGAAGATGCCTTGTGCTTGGTCGCAGCACGCGGACGAATGATGCAGCAACTTCCCCCGGGAGCAATGCTTTCGGTACCTCTCGCCCCGGAAGCACTAGAAGCGCTCCTTGGAGGAGAACTTTCAATGGCTGCGATTAATGAGCCATCCCGCTGCGTGGTTTCGGGGTCTATGGAAGCAGTTGCCAATTTGCTTCATCAGCTTGGCGAGCAGGGGATTGAGTGTATCCGCTTGCGAACCTCCCATGCGTTCCATTCTCAGATGATGGAACCCATCTTAGAGCCGTTTGCCAAACTGGTACAAAAAGTTACCTTGCGTTCACCGCAAATCCCTTATATTTCCAATGTTACGGGGACGTGGATTACTGCCGACCAGGCGATCGACCCCCACTATTGGAGTCAGCACCTGCGATCGCCAGTACAATTTGCCCGTGGAATTGAGCATTGCTTGAAAACACCGGATAGCATCCTGCTGGAAGTGGGACCGGGGCGAACCCTGAGTACCTTGACTAAGCATCATCCCAGCAAGGAAGCCAACCAGCTAGTCCTGACATCGCTGCGTCATCCACAAGAAGTGCGATCGGATATGGCATTCTTACTTACCACCTTGGGACAGCTTTGGCTAGGTGGAGTAAAGGTGAATTGGTCTGGATTCTACGCTAACGAGCAACGTTATCGAGTCCCATTACCAACATATCCCTTTGAGCGACAGCGGTACTGGGTTGATTCACAAAAGACAAATAATCGGGAACACTTGCAGCAAAACTTAACAGTGCCGCAAGTTTGGAACTCTGTTGTGGAAGCAGGTCGCATCCAGGCTAGTTCTGAAATCTCGAAATTAAGAAATTCCACAGAACAAGCAAAGAAAGAGTGTTTAGACCGTCTTTCTATTGCTTATATGCTCGAAGCTTTGAGAGGTCTTGGTGCTTTTAGCAATCCGGAAGAAAATTACTCAGGTGAAGAATTTTTCGCTCGGTTTCAGATTCAGCCTCGCTACCATCAATTGGTATCTCAATGGCTATCTCTATTGGTAAAGCAAGGCTATCTCCAGCTTGATGGCAATCAGTTCATCAAGCTTGTGCGACTGACCGAAGATATTTCAACTATTGTAGAGGAAGCCAAGATTAAATGGGCATCTCAACCTGAACAACTAAATCTTCTAATGCGCTGTGGCAAAAATCTTGTTTCTGTACTTACTGGTAAAGAAGAGCCGTTAGAGTTCTTTTTTAGCGAAGGTTCTTTCAATGTCTATGAGAATATCATTGAAGAGTCGGTATCAATTCCCTATTACAACGGGATCTGGCAAGCTTGTTTGCAACAGGTAGTTAATTCATTACCACCACAGCGTCAGTTAAGAATTCTAGAAGTTGGGGCCGGTTCTGGCATCACGACATCGGCGTTACTCCCCATATTGCGACCGTCGCAAACGAGCTACACTTTTACAGATGTTGGATCTGCCTTTCTCCGGCGTGCTAAACAGAAATTTAGTGCCTATCCATTTGTTGAATATCGCCTACTGAATATTGAGCAGCCTCCCCAAGAGCAAGGGTACGAACTCCATAAATTTGATGTAGTGGTTGCAACGAATGTGTTGCATGTTACCCGTAATATGGGAGAAACCTTAAAACACGTCCGTTCTTTGTTGGCTCCTGGTGGCATTCTCCTGATTCAGGAAATAACAGAAGCGGAATTAGACTTTTACGTCACCTATGGCTTGCTGATGCAACCCTTGTCGGATGGAGAACGCCATCCAGCTAATCCCTTTTTATCAACACAACAGTGGCATGAAGCCTTAAGCAAACAGGGATTTGCTGAGGTAGCGATTTTTCCAGAAATTCACGATCTAACAGAGCATATTTTAGTTGCTCGGGCAACTGCAACTCCTTCAGGTCTTTTCCCCTCAGCCTTCACGGAATTGGTTGAACCCAAAGCAGCGATGCCTGCGGCGGGCGAAGCCATTGCACCGCTTGATGAAGTCTCATTGTCCAAAAAACCAGACATTGCTGACTGGTTCTATATTCCATCTTGGAAACGCAACTTGTTGCCTACCCCAATGCGACAAGTGAAATCATCCTGGCTATTCTTTGTCGATTCTTGCGGTTTGGGGAACCAACTGGTTGAGAAACTGAAGCAGGCTGGCGAGGACGTAACTGTTGTTAGAGTGGGAGAGCAGTTTACCAAGTACGATGCGAGTTTGTACACTGTTAATCCCAGACAGTCCGATGACTACGATACCTTACTCAAGGAGCTTAGGACATCAGATAAAATTCCAACTCATATTGTTCATTTGTGGAGTGTCACGGAAAATAGTTTTATAGAATCGAGACTTGAATGGGTTGAATTAGCTCAAGATTTAGGATACTATAGTCTGATATTTCTAACGCAGGCGCTTGGAAAACAGAATTCAACGGATGAGTTGAAACTCACGGTTATCTCCAACGGCATACAGGAAGTAATCGGCGAGGAGTTGTTGTATCCGGAAAAAGCCACAATGCTTGGACTAATTCGGACAATTCCACAAGAATATCCAGACATAACTCCTCTTAGTATTGATGTTGTTCTTCCTCAACCAGGAAGCGAAAGTGAGCAGAAACTTATAACCCATTTGCTGAACGAACTGCAAACAACATCCTCAGAGCAGGTAATTGCTTATCGAGGTAATCATCGTTGGGTGCAAACTTTTGAACCTATTCGATTAGATAAGTCGGAGCAAGGGCTACAAAGATTGAGGGAAGAAGGAGTTTATCTGATTACAGGTGGACTTGGAGGTATTGGACTGATTCTGGCAGAACATTTAGCTCATACTGTACGAGCTAAACTGATTTTAACAGGTCGTTCGGCTTTTCCCGACCGTTTTGAGTGGGAAAAATGGCTCAACACTCATGACGATCGCGATCGGCTGAGTCAAAAAATTCGGAAGTTACAGGAACTGGAGAAACTAGGAGCCGAGGTTTTGGTGGTTTCTGCTGACGTAGCCAACTTTGAACAAATGCAAGGGGCGATCGCCAAAGCCTTAGAAGGTTTCGGCAAAATCAATGGCGTTATTCACGCTGCTGGTGTTCCGGCTGGTGGAGTCATTCAGCTAAAAACACGAGAAATAATGGAAGGCGCTTTCGCCCCCAAAGTCAAGGGCACACTGGTTCTCGATAGTATCTTTAAGGACATGCAATTGGATTGGTTTGTCCTGTGTTCATCACTTTCCTCTTTTGTGGGAAACTTTGGACTAGTAGACTATTGTGCAAGCAACGCCTTTCTAGACTCTTTTGCTCATTATAAGACTAACCGAGATGGTACAAGAACCGTCTCTATCAACTGGGATACTTGGCAGGAAGTGGGCATGGCAGTAGAAGCAGCGAAGCTCTGGGCTTCTCGCACAAAGTTTTCCCCCACTCACTTAACAGAAGAAACAGTTTCTTTTTCGGAGAAGTCTTTTGGGACAACCACGCCAACACCCTTATTTCAACCACACCTTGAGTATGGGTTATTGCCCGCAGACGGCGTAGAGGTTTTCCACCGCATTTTGTGTAATTCAATACCTCAGGTTCTCGTTTCGACACAGGATTTAGAGATTGCAATAAAGCCAGCCAAGGGGAACACAAGACTTAAGCAACATCAGGATTTAGAGGAGTCTGTGGACTCCCAATCAAGAAGTCCACGACCAGCATTGACAAATGCTTATGTGGCTCCGAGAAACGAACTGGAGCAAACAATTGCTCAAATTTGGCAAGATTTTCTGGGTATTGAGTTGATCGGAATTTATGATAATTTCTTTGAGTTAGGTGGAGATTCCCTTTTAGGGATTCAGCTGACTTCCAAGTTAAGCGCAACTTTACAAAAGAAAATTTCTATTAATAGCCTCTTGAATGCTCCTACCATTGCTGCACTGGCTGAATTCATTGGAATGACGAATTCTTCATCTTCTCTTGCTAAGAAAAAGAATCAGCTCAAACGCTCCTCTTTGTTAGTGGAACTTCATAAAGGTAGCAGCCAAAAACAAGCATTCTTTTTAATTCACTCTAGCAATTTCTTTATCCCATCTAAGAGTTCAGCCTCAAATTTGAGGCGGAAGACTTCGGAAGTATTTTGCCAGCAGGGAACTACATTCCCTGACTTTTGCAAAACTTCTCTAACTGACTGGTAGCATTTTTCAGCCAAATTTTTCACAGGTCTAAATCTCCATTTTGTCACTTGGAAACTTGGATTAGTGTTCTTGCCACATCCACGATAAGCATTGCCGCTCCAAACCAGCAAGCAAACATTAATAGGAAGGAGCCTAAAAGTTTTAGCCTTCCCCAGGGGTAGCCATACAAATCATCGTAATAGGCTATAAAGGTCGATGGCAGGGATAAACACCATTCGCCCAATTCTTCTAACTCTTTGATAAATTTTTGGAGATCCATGTAATGAGAGCTAAATTTTTAGCAGAAAGCGTATCTAATCATGCCAGTGGTAACACAGTAGTCAATTTAGCTCCAGTCCTTAAAAGCACTGAAGAGAACAAATCCTTCTGGCAGGCGACACCTAGCGGCAAGCTAGAGATGTGTATCACCAATCCCAACGCAACAGAATTTTTTAAAGCAGGTGTTGAGTATTACGTTGACTTCACTCCAGCAACTAGTCAAGAGTCAACTTGAAGACAACTTGGAGTTAAGTCAGAGACAACTTGTAGTTCAGTGGACACGATCGCAGTGTCCACTGGATACTTAACTAGTTTTGCTCATGAACTGCGATCGCTCTCGATAACTCCCTAAATAGAAGGTTTGCAACTTTAGACATCAGCTTGTTTTGCAAATGTTTGCCATTGAGCAGCTGTTTACCTGAGCCGTCAACATTCTTTTTGAGTGTTTCTTTATAAAGAGCAATCTCGTTACTTATGGGATTATTGGGCAGCCGCCCATCAACCTCAACCTTCGTGATCACATGTTGCCAGAAGTTCATGCGACAAAGGGCACTGCCGGCTCCTTTTTCAACTAACTTGTCGCCGGATTGTTCGAGAACGGTTCCCATGCCTAACCTAAGCTTGAAAGCGTCCCTTGAACGGTTGCGTTTCACCCTCTTTATGTCACCGGGTGAGAATTTGACGACAGATTTGCCATTTTCACGGGTAACTTCTTTCTTTTTTACTTCTCGCACCTCTCGCTCAATTAACTGTTTGCCATTACTGAGAAATGCTTCAAACGGGTAGATACGACTCAAGAGGCGTGCGCGAATTCTCAGCCCAAAATTAAACTGATCAAAAATCGAGTTGTAAATCTTGAACTGCTCATCATTGACCAGCGACTTGAGTTTTACTTCTAGTCGCTGCTCCTCGATGTCGATATCGCAAAGCCAATCAGCATGAAGTCTGATAATTGGATCTATGTCTAGCCCAAATTGAACTGCTATTGATTCCAGGTATTGTCTGGATATGGATTTATAGCTCTGTGGGTGTACCTCCAACTCCCTTTCGGCAAGCCAACCCCATAGCGGTGGAACGTTGCCTAACTTGGTGCTTTGAGTTTGGCTGTGTGCCTTTTCTGGAAATTGCCACGCTAGAACTTGGCGTGTGTAGTTGACGATCGGTGATTGAACACGATTGAGATGTTCAAGCTGTTGAACCAATTCTCGCACTTCGTCAATCGGCTGTGGTCGGTGCATTAGAAACTGGCGTGGGTTGAGTTCACCAGATTCTAAATAATTTTCTTGATCCACGGCGTAGGCAGCCATAGCTAAAGCGTCAGCTTCATCAGATTTATTGGGTAAGTTTTTACCTCCACGGTAGCGACGCAACTCAATGTGCCCAACCCAAAGAATTTTAATTTCTAAGCTTTCCAGAATTCTTGCCCATAATCTAGAGTAATGATTTCCTGTTGGCTCAAGGATTGCCACGTCAGGTTTATTTTGTGTTACATAATCAGCAAAGTCAAAAGCTGATTTCTGCTTGCTTTTGCGCTTGGGACTGGAGTAGAAACTAGGGAATAAACTCGACGCTTTAGTTCGGCTTTTTTGCCAATAGGTCTTCAATCCACCGATGGGGTATTGTGTTAAAATATGACAAGTTACGCTTGACTTACTAACATCAACTCCCAAGGATATAATCGATTCAATTGTCATGGTTCTGCTTGCTAATTGGGGGTATTTAAAATTCGTGTTCCTACCACGAATAATTGAAAAGCCCAGTTTGACGCTTGAATCCCCTAACACCCCACAAATTTGGGGCGCGATTCACTCTTAACGCTGGGTTTAACCCGGTAGCTTTAGGAAAGGTGCGCTTGAATAAGACAACACCCCATGAATGGAGGTGCGATTCATCCTTAACGCCCCACTCCCTAAAAACAGTGGGGCGGATTGCTTTGGACACAATCCGCGACGGTGGCATTCTCTGCCACCGTTTCGGCTACTGTGTCAGGTAGCCCGCGCAAGAGTTGCGCGATCGCAATTACGATTCATCAGGCGGTTATTTCGTCATCCAGAGACTTAACTATTTCTTGAATTCTTTCAGTAGATAATTCACGGTATTGTTCGCTAGCTTTTGCCCCTACATACGCTTTCCAGTCTTCTATAGTTTCCCCAGTTACTTTGGCAAGAAGTTGTATCGCTACTCCCATTGCTAAAGTATTTAAAATATATAAATCCTTGGGTAAAATAACGGACTCATTCATTGATGGCTTACTCATCGTCATCTGAATAATTTGTTAAGTGATTTTCGATAACTTCTTCTAGTTGCTCTAAAGCTGGCTCTAGTATTTCTTTGAGCTTTTCATCAGTTGTGTTGTCTGCCAGTTCTTCACTAGAGATAAATTTCATCCCGGCATCAATTTTGGTTTTGATAGTGTGCAATAATTGCCAGACTTCGTAATAGTCCCAATCTGGATCTGGTTGAGAGATATTTAAATTATTCATAAATTTCATCGTCCTCAAATTCGTCATCATATCCAACTAATGAATATGAGTTTTCTGGGTCAATAATGTTAAGAGCATCGGTGAATGCTCGCCACCGAAAGAGCGGGTACGCCATCGCGTTAATACAAACGCGATCGCTAAAGACTTCAGTTAAAATTCCGACTCGGCAGACGGCGAATCAAGCAAATCTATTGGTTCATCAAAAAATCCGCTCTCGTCGTCATCGCCAAGATAGATGCTGTAAACTGGCGCTGCCGTTTCGCCCTTTAGTATCCAGTGGTCGGTGTATCCGCCATCCTCAAAAGGGATGCGGGAAGGCAAGTCAATCGGTGGCGAATATCCCAGTCTTAATGCGGCAATTTTAGTCCGCAAGCTTAAACGAACGAAAGTTACTACCGTGAGTGGATGCTGGTATATACCAGCTGGCCCAAACAGCCCTGATTCAAAAACGGTTATGGTGTAACGCTCAAATATCATTGGTCTGTGATATTTTTACTTGTTGGAATCGATTTATTTGCGATCGCGTTAATACAAACGCGATCGCAAATAAATCAGCTATCCTTGGGTAACTCCCTGGGGTCGATCGAAAACTACCTCAAATATCCCTTCTCCCTGGCGAAGGATGCTGGTGTAAGCATCCGCATCAGTTCGGGTACGAAATCGATAAACGCAAACATTTTCACCACTGGGCAAGCGTCGGAAAATTGCCCACGGTCTTAATTGCTCGGAGTAAGTCATAATCTAAAATCCAAATTGTGTAAAAAACACCAGCGAAAGCTTTCAGCCCGCTCTGGCAACTTCCTTATAAATTCAGAGACATTATTGTGATTAGGTTATTGCTTTATAGGCAGTTCCTCCACTGAAAGGCTTTGACCGCAACGGATTTGATTAGTCAGCGCTTCAAGTAATCCTTCTCGGTCGTGTAACGGCAATGAGCTATTAACTTGATGCCCAACCACGTAAATTTCATCCCGGCAGCGCCCAGGAGCTCGATCGCAAAGTTGAGTTGCAAGAGCCGAAATCAAAAACAGCTTCTCGTGTCTGGTCATCAGTTCAAAAGTTGGTCCGTACTCCGACTGGAGGGATTCTAGTAAGGAGCCGTCGTTAATTGTGTAACTCGTAAAATGTCCTATTGGCTTTGACAATTGGTAAAATCTCCTTAACATCAAATTTTTGTTTGCTGGCGTTAGCAAAGCTCGCCGCAGGCATTGCTCCACCGGACGGTATCGATCGCCTTTTCAATTTTTTAGATTCCCTCCTCCTCGTCTTTGTGTGATTTGATTTTGATGAGCATTTTGTGATTGGCAGGGGCAAGAAAGCTAATAGAAAATTCTTGTCCGAGGCTATCTTCTACAACTACCAGCGCTTTGCTTGGGTATTTATTTATTTCGTCAAGTAGTTCTTTAACGGTCACTTTGTTAGCTCCCTTCCTCTTCTGGCTCGTCGTCCACCTTTTCGCCGATGACGATAATTGCTGTGTTGCCTCTAGGGTTGAAGCTAACGATCGCAAATTCCTTGTAGTCAACGTCTACTATGTCTATCACTGAGTCAGCCGGAAATTGTTGCAGCTTTTCAATCAGTTCTCGAACAATCATCCCTCCTCCTCTGGTTCACCGTCTTCGGTTTCGCCGATAACGATAGTTACGCCGTCATCTCCAGGATGGAAATCAACGATCGCAAATTCCTCATCATCAACGTCTTTGATGTTTACCTTTGTCGCACCAGGGTAGTGCTTCAGGTTTTCAAGTACTTCTAGAACTGTGGTTGTCATGTGATTTTAAAGTAAGTGTGCAGACATCAAAATATCACCGCGCGGTAAACTCGTTACCGCGTTAGCGTAGCTCGCCGTAAGCATCGCTTCTTTGGTGATTTCAAAGTGGTTCCGCGCAAGGTCAAGGCACGGGTGATTGCTCCAGGGGCAGCGCGAGGTCTAGGCGTTGGGGAGCGAATTTTGAGTTTCCTATGTGAGAAACTAATGATATATTAATCATATAGAAAACTTCGTGTCAAGAGTTTTCTATATGATGATTAGTTTTCTATATGTAAAATAGGCTTAATGTTGTGAACACTAGGCAAGATGGCAAGACCGAAAAAATTACCCCCGGACGCAAAGAACGTGTCGATGTTTATCAGTCAGAACGAGTGGGAACTGTTCAATGCTCAGGCCAAAGCGAGGGGCTTGAGCAGGGCTGGGCTAATCTCGAAAATAGCCACAGGGGAGATCAAGTTGGGGGAAGCCGATACAGAAATACTCCTATTGGGAAAATCCTTCAGCACCTTGAACTAGTTGAGCGAGAACATATTGAATATGTTCACGCCCATCAATCTAGGCTTGAGGCGCGACTAGATGAAAGTAAAGCGAGAGAAGAATCATTCAATATCGCTGTATCAAATTTAAAACAGGAAATTTATAACTTAGCTACTCAGCCTGAGGAAAAGCAATCTTCCACTGAGACAACAGACTAAAACCGTCCTGCCTACTGTGGCTAGGGCGGTTTTGTTTTGCGTAGCTTGCCGCCGCAGGCATCGCAGTGGGGTTGAGGGGGTTGGGTGCGATCGCAAACGAGATGCGATTTTGTACAAAATCATCTACCGCCGGACAAAAAATTGCGATCGCAGTTGACCAATGACTAATGACTAATGACCAATGACAAGAGACGAAGCACAAGAACTAATATCCCTTGAAAAACCTTGTTTTTACACAGGCAAATTCAAATACTTGAGAAACCAGCGCTGGTACATCAAGGAAGTAACACAACAGGGAGCGATAGTTAACTCAACACCAGGAAAGCTGGATTATAACGAGTCTCACGTCTTGGGACTGAGACATTTAATTACCGAAGAAGAATGGAAATCGCACCAAGGGCGCGATGCCTACGGCGGCAAGCTACGGAAATGACCTAAAAAACCAAAAAGCCACCAGAAGATTTAGCGATCGTGGTGGCTCTCTGTGAGAATAACTAACAATATCATGACAGAAAATACTCTAAAAATCAATCTTTCGTGGACAGAAGAACACGAAGCATACTGTTACAAACACCATATTCCACCTGCTGCAAAAACTCTCTGGCAGTGGCTAATGAGGCAAGGGTATATAGGTTCGGAGATTGAGCCAGATTTATCAGAATTTAACGCCACAGTCGCAAAGTCAAGAGGTAAAGGATACTCACATAATTACCTCAAAAAGATATTTGAAATACTGGTATCATGCCGTGTTTTACAAGTAATTAAACAATATTCTTGGAAGATAACCAAGTTACTTGTAAGACCTCTGTCATGGTTAAATCCACCCAAAAAGGTGCGAGAAAAAAAGTCACAAAACCATAACTCAAGTTACGATTCACAGCCCTCAAATGATATCTCAGCCGAACAGGGGTTAAACAGCAGCAGCAATACTCTTACTCCTACAACCGCCGAATTTGAGGAGTTAGAAAGACAACACGAGATACTTACAGCTTGCGCTGAGTATGAAATATACTTTGACCCAAATAAACGAACAACTAGACAACTCTTTGAATTTGATGTTGAAGATGTCCGATTAGCTCTTAAGCACTTTGTTAAACGTGGTGGAAATCAATCAATTAACAATCCCCAAGGATGGTTAATCAACTGTTTGCGTAACTGTTACTGGCAAGACGCAACGCTTAAGTTATCTGAATTTTTGCAAGCTTTAAAATCTTGGTTCCCTAGCACCCTCCCAAGGGATTACTAGGGAATAATCGCATAAAAAAAACTGCCCTCTTTTGAGAGCAGCGACCATATAACCAGTTTGATTATGAATCAACCTACACTTTTTGATTTAGAAGCTTTTACACTTTCTTCAGTCCCTATTCCCCTTTACGATCCTGCCTGGGATGAAGTAGAAACTGCTCCTGAACATCCCCAACCAGAGCAGAGGTGGAATCCTGCCGACTTTGGGGAAGCGCCTCGCAAGTTAAGTGACAACGGACAACTGACAATTTTCTTTGATGACACCGACGAGCCACCAGACCCAGACGATTATCAAAATTTAGATGATTATCATCAAGCCTGGGGCGAATGGGAAATACTTGTTGGGGGGCAAGTTTCACAGGGTACAAAACCGCACACCGCAGAATCACTTGTTGGGGAGCAAGTTACAACTGATACTAAAAAATCTGCCCCCCAACACGATACCCACTGGGTAGAGCGGTACTGGGTTCAACGATCTGGTAATAAATATTGGTATTTTCGGTATTGTTGGATGACGGGCCGCAAGATCGGCCGGCTTTACCTGGGTAGCGTGAACAGCGTCATCGCCAAACGCAAAAAGGCAGATGTAGAAACTGCGATCGCAGATGGTGCAACTTCGGCTGAGATTCGAGAGTTTTTAAAAACAAATATAGTTTTTAAAAACAAATAATTTAGTCCCTCAAGAGTTCGGGCGATTCCTTTATCAATTTCTGAAGCTTCCGCAGTTCATCCCAGGCGCGAGCGGTAATATCCGGTTTAGTAAATTTCTGGGTAGACCGATAATTCTCACATCTCCAATGAATGTAACGGTCAATGACTTGTAAAAAATCCCCTGGCAGTAAGGGGATATTTCGAGATTCATCAAATATCAGCTTGGAATCTACCGCTCTAGCGTAAGCCAAAACGTCATCCTTCAGCACAATTGGTACACGTATTAAAGTTGTCTTGCCACCGTTCCAAGTGCTGCGCGATTCCCAAGTTGTGCGATTCCGTCCCATGCATTTGTATAAAGTGCCGTGTTACACGGCAATATTACCATTCCCCATTCCCCATTCCCAATGACCAATGACCAATAAAAAACGATCGCGCTGAAAATTGCGATCGCAGTTGTTGCATTATTCTGTGAATAAACATCTACTGGTTTGAGCTTATCTGCCCCAACTGTGGTTTGTCACAGGTTTGGGTAAAGCCGATCGACCTCATCCCATGCCTGGTTAGCAAGATTTTCTAAGGCCATAGCCAAATACAAAGGATGGTCATATTCCCCTTGCTGCAAGCGCTCAAAGAAAATCTCAATTTGCAGGAATAGGAGTTTGGCATTCATAGAGTTGCGATCGCGCTTTTGACTTCATCAAGTTCAACATCGATGTAAGGGTCAAGCCCTTTGTTATCACGGTGTCCGGTGATTTTGCGAATCACATCCTTGTCAACAGAATTTTTCCGCAATCGGTTTACTAAGCTCCGGCGGGTGCTGTGAGTTGAGATTCCCTTAGCACTCATTCCCGCCTTTTCGGTGGCCCGCTGGAGGATGGCGTAAGCATTCCGCCAAGAAATTGGTTTTGTGCCGCACCGTGAGGGGA